>NZ_JBEOSD010000088.1:0-32823 GCF_040302735.1 Streptomyces sp. NPDC097619
CCCACCGGACGTCCGGTGGGGGGCCACGTGCGGTGCGCGGACCGTCAGACGGCGTCCGGTCCGTAGACCTCCACCCCGTCCGCCACCCGGCGCACGTGGATGCAGTCGCCGGGGCACTCCTTGGCCGAGTCGACCACGTCCCGGAGCAGCGGCAGCGGCACGGGAGTCGTCGCCCCCGGCTCCTGCAGCAGCTCGTCCTCGGGACTCTTCACGTACGCCAGCCCGTCGATGTCGAGCTCGAACACCTCGGGCGCGTACTGGGCACAGATGCCGTCCCCGGTGCAGAGGTCCTGGTCGATCCAGACCTCCAGAGCCGTGCGGTCGCCCGCCTCCGCTCCGGGAGCCTCCTGCTGCACGGTCATGTCTCCTGCCGTTCCCTGCGCGCTGTTGATCCGGCGTGACGCAAGTCGCGCCGCCCCTGACGGGTGTTGAACGGTTCGACCTTACAACCGGCTGCTTTCCGATGTTGATGGGTGGGTATTCCCCTGGCGTGAGGGAGCGCGCAAGGGTGAAGATCGGACACACCTCTTACGTCTTTGTGATCTAGGGGTTTCAATCACCGCCGGCCCAGGTAGGGTCAGGAAGCGTCCAGCTCCCCATGGAGGAGGTGAGGACCGTGGCAGCCCACGACGACGACATCAACCGCGGCATCCGGCCCGGACGGGGGTCCGAAGACCCCGCAGGCCAGGTTGCCTATCTTGAGCAGGAAATCGCCGTCCTGCGCCGCAAGCTCGCCGACTCTCCGCGGCATACGCGGATTCTCGAAGAGCGGATCGTCGAGCTCCAGACCAATCTGGCGGGCGTTTCCGCGCAGAATGAGCGGCTCGCAAATACCCTCCGTGAAGCCCGCGACCAGATCGTGGCCCTCAAGGAGGAGGTCGACCGGCTCGCGCAGCCGCCGGCCGGATTCGGAGTCTTCCTCCAGGCCAATGAGGACGGCACCGTCGACATCTTCACCGGCGGCCGAAAGCTCCGCGTGAACGTCAGCCCCGGCATCGACCCCGAGGACCTCAGGCGCGGCCAGGAGGTCATGCTCAACGAGGCCCTCAACGTGGTCGAGGCCATGGAGTTCGAACGGGCCGGGGACATCGTCACCCTCAAGGAGATCCTGGAGGACGGCGAGCGGGCCCTGGTGGTCGGGCACACCGACGAGGAGCGGGTGGTGCGGCTCGCCGAGCCGCTGCTGGACGCCACCATCCGCCCCGGCGACGCCCTGCTGCTGGAACCCCGCTCCGGTTACGTCTACGAGGTGGTCCCGAAGAGCGAGGTCGAGGAGCTCGTCCTCGAAGAGGTCCCGGACATCGACTACGAGAAGATCGGCGGCCTGGGCGACCAGATCGAGCTGATCCGCGACGCGGTCGAGCTGCCCTACCTCTACCCCGACCTCTTCAAGGAGCACGAACTGCGGCCCCCGAAGGGCATCCTGCTCTACGGCCCGCCCGGCTGCGGCAAGACGCTCATCGCGAAGGCCGTCGCCAACTCCCTTGCCAAGAAGGTCGCCGAGGTGACCGGAAAGGCAGCCGGGAAGTCGTACTTCCTGAACATCAAGGGCCCCGAGCTCCTCAACAAGTACGTCGGCGAGACCGAGCGGCACATCCGCCTCGTCTTCCAGCGTGCCCGGGAGAAGGCGAGCGAGGGCACCCCCGTCATCGTCTTCTTCGACGAGATGGAATCCCTCTTCCGCACCCGCGGATCCGGTGTCAGCTCGGACGTGGAGAACACCATCGTCCCGCAGCTGCTCGCCGAGATCGACGGCGTGGAGGGCCTGGAGAACGTCATCGTCATCGGCGCCTCCAACCGCGAGGACATGATCGACCCGGCCATCCTGCGCCCCGGCCGACTCGACGTGAAGATCAAGATCGAGCGTCCGGACGCGGAAGCCGCCAAGGACATCTTCGCCAAGTACCTCAAGTCCACCCTCCCGCTGCACGCCGACGACCTCGCCGAGCACCAGGGAGCGCCGAAGGTCGCCGTCGCCAGCATGATCCAGACGGTGGTCGAGCAGATGTACGCGGAGTCCGAGGAGAACCGCTTCCTCGAGGTCACGTACGCCAACGGCGACAAGGAAGTCCTGTACTTCAAGGACTTCAACTCCGGCGCCATGATCCAGAACATCGTGGACCGGGCCAAGAAGATGGCCATCAAGGCCTTCCTGGAGCAGAACCAGAAGGGTCTCCGGGTCGCGCACCTCCTCCAGGCGTGCGTGGACGAGTTCAAGGAGAACGAGGACCTGCCCAACACCACCAACCCGGACGACTGGGCCCGGATTTCCGGAAAGAAGGGCGAGCGGATCGTGTTCATCCGCACCCTCGTCACCGGAAAGCAGGGCGCGGACACCGGACGCTCCATCGACACGGTGGCCAATACCGGTCAGTACCTCTGATCGAGCGGGGCGGCTGCGGATGCCCCTCCCGGGGCATCCGCAGCCGACTGCTTTTCAGCCGGTGACAGGGCGAAATCGAGGATTGAAATGATCTCCCCGCCGGCACGGAGCCGTTCTAGGCTCATCCGTACCGCCGCTTCCGCAGTGCGGGGACGGGCACCGCACACGCACCGGAGAACCAGCGGTACTTGAGCGCCGCTCCCGCGGGGGAGCGCCGCCGGGCAAGGAGGGCCGCATGACCGTACGGCGAGTAATGGGGATCGAGACGGAGTACGGGATCTCCGTCCCGGGCCACCCGAACGCCAATGCCATGCTCACCTCGTCCCAGATCGTCAACGCCTACGCGGCGGCGATGCACCGGGCGCGGCGCGCCCGCTGGGACTTCGAGGAGGAGAACCCGCTGCGGGACGCCCGCGGCTTCGACCTCGCCCGCGAGGCGGCCGACAGCAGCCAGCTGACGGACGAGGACATCGGCCTCGCCAACGTGATCCTGACCAACGGCGCCCGGCTCTACGTGGACCACGCGCACCCCGAGTACAGCTCCCCGGAGATCACCAACCCGCGGGACGCGGTGCTCTGGGACAAGGCCGGCGAGCGGATCATGGCCGAGGCCGCCGAACGGGCCGCGCAGCTGCCCGGAGCCCAGCCGATCCTGCTCTACAAGAACAACACCGACAACAAGGGCGCCTCCTACGGCACGCACGAGAACTACCTGATGAAGCGGGAGACCCCCTTCTCGGAGATCGTGCGGCACCTGACCCCCTTCTTCGTCAGCCGACAGGTCGTCACCGGCGCGGGCCGCGTGGGCATCGGCCAGGACGGCCGGGAGAACGGCTTCCAGATCAGCCAGCGGGCGGACTACTTCGAGGTCGAGGTCGGCCTGGAGACCACCCTGAAGCGGCCCATCATCAACACCCGTGACGAGCCGCACTCCGACGCCGAGAAGTACCGCCGCCTGCACGTGATCATCGGCGACGCCAACCTCTCCGAGATCTCCACCTACCTCAAGCTCGGCACCACGGCCCTGGTCCTGTCGATGATCGAGGACCAGTTCATCACCGTGGACCTCGCGGTGGACCAGCCCGTGCGCACCCTGCACCAGGTATCCCACGACCCCGACCTCCGGCACCTGATCAGCCTCCGCAGCGGCCGCACCCTCACCGCCGT
The DNA here is from genome assembly GCF_040302735.1 of Streptomyces sp. NPDC097619. Classification (NCBI taxonomy): domain Bacteria; kingdom Bacillati; phylum Actinomycetota; class Actinomycetes; order Kitasatosporales; family Streptomycetaceae; genus Streptomyces; species Streptomyces sp. NPDC097619. The sequence continues at coordinate 3,551 of NZ_JBEOSD010000088.1, forward strand.
CCAGCTCCAGATGGAGTACTACGAGCTGGCCCGCAAGTACGTGGAGGAGCGCTTCGGCTCGGACGCCGACGAGCAGACCAAGGACGTCCTCGCCCGCTGGGAGGACGTGCTCGGACGGCTGGAGACCGACCCCATGAGCCTGTCCGGGGAGCTGGACTGGATCGCCAAGCGGGAGATCCTGGAGGGCTACCGCCGCCGGGACGGCCTCGACTGGGACGCGGCCCGGCTGCACCTGGTGGACCTCCAGTACGCGGACGTGCGCCCCGACAAGGGCCTGTACAACCGTCTGGTGGCCCGCGGGAAGATGAAGCGGCTCCTGGACGAGCCGGGGGTGGAACGGGCCGAGAGCAAGCCCCCGGAGGACACCAGGGCCTATTTCCGGGGCCGCTGCCTGGAGCAGTACGCCGACGACGTGGCCGCCGCCTCCTGGGACTCCGTGATCTTCGACCTGCCGGGGCGGGATTCGCTCCAGCGGGTCCCCACCCTGGAGCCGCTGCGCGGCACCCGGGCCCACGTGAAGGAACTGCTCGACCGCTGCCGCACGGCCGAGGACCTGGTCCGCGTGCTTTCGGGCGGCTGAGCGCGGCTGAAAGCGGCCGGGCCTGGGAATCATGGACTCGGGACTTTCGGATCCCGGGTTCCTGAAATGGCAGGCCCGAAAACCGGGCTCTCCTTGTAGGGTCTGACTAGGGTCTGATCTTGGGATTCCGTCCCCGGAATCCCTTCACGAGCGTGCGAACCGAGCGGGGTGAGGTAGACATGGCGACCAAGGACACCGGCGGCGGACAGCAGAAGGCCACGCACCAGACCGAGGAGGTCGAGGAGACCGCGGCCGAGGCGAGCTCCGACCTCAAGGAGCGCCAGGAGAAGCTCTCCGACGACGTGGACTCCGTCCTCGACGAGATCGACGACGTGCTGGAGGAGAACGCCGAGGACTTCGTGCGCTCCTTCGTGCAAAAGGGTGGCGAGTAGTCGCTTCCGCCTTCGAACCGAAGGTGACAGGGGTCGCCGGGCCGTGGAGCCCGGGGCCCGCAGTGCCCCGGCCGTGACGCGGAGCCGGGGCCGCTCCAAAGACAGGGCGGATGCCACAGGGCGCGCAGCCGCATACGAGGAAGGAAACGCGTGGAACCCAACACTCGTAGTACGGGGCGTCTGCCGGCTGCCTTCCTGACGCCGGGGTCGTCCTCCTTCATGGACTTCCTCGCGGACCACTCCCCGGAGATGCTGCCGGGCAACCGGAAGCTGCCGGAGGGCATCGTCGAGGCGCCGCACGGCACCACCATCGTGGCCGCCACCTTCGCGGGCGGGGTGGTCCTCGCCGGTGACCGGCGGGCCACCATGGGCAACATGATCGCGCAGCGGGACATCGAGAAGGTGTTCCCGGCCGACGAGTACTCCGCGGTGGGCATCGCGGGCACCGCCGGCCTCGCGGTGGAGATGGTGAAGCTGTTCCAGCTGGAGCTGGAGCACTTCGAGAAGGTCGAGGGCGCCACGCTCTCCCTGGAGGGCAAGGCCAACCGGCTCTCCACCATGATCCGCGGCAACCTCGGCATGGCCATGCAGGGCCTGGCGGTCGTCCCGCTCTTCGCGGGCTGGGACGAGGGCCGGGAGAAGGGCCGGATCTTCAGTTACGACGTCACCGGCGGACGGTCCGAGGAGCACGGCTTCGCGGCCACCGGATCCGGTTCGATCTTCGCCCGGGGATCCATGAAGAAGCTGTACCGCGCCGATCTGACGGAGGAGCAGGCCACCGTCCTGGTCGTCCAGGCGCTGTACGACGCGGCCGATGACGACTCGGCCACCGGCGGTCCGGACATGGCCCGCCGCATCTTCCCGATCGTCACCGTCATCACGGACGAGGGGTACCGCCGGCTCACCGAGGACGAGTCCTCGGCCCTGGCCCGCTCGGTCACCGAGCGGCGCCTGGAAGAGCCCGACGGGCCGCGCGCGGCCCTCCTCTGAGTCCTCGTCACCCGAGAAGAAAGGGACGGACAGCCGGTGTCGACGCCGTTCTACGTTTCCCCCCAGCAGGCCATGGCCGACCGGGCGGAGTACGCCCGCAAGGGCATCGCCCGCGGCCGCAGCCTCGTCGTGCTCCAGTACGCCGACGGCATCGTGTTCGTCGGTGAGAACCCGTCCCGCGCGCTGCACAAGTTCAGCGAGGTCTACGACCGGATCGGCTTCGCGGCCGCCGGCAAGTACAACGAGTACGAGAACCTCCGGATCGGCGGCGTGCGCTACGCCGACCTCCGCGGGTACACCTACGACCGGGACGACGTGACGGCCCGCGGGCTCGCCAACGTCTACGCCCAGACCCTCGGCACCATCTTCTCCTCGGCGGCCGAGAAGCCGTACGAGGTGGAGCTGGTGGTGGCCGAGGTCGGCGCCACCGCCGCCGGGGACCAGATCTACCGGCTGCCCCACGACGGTTCGATCGTGGACGAGCACGGCTCGGTCGCGGTCGGCGGCAACGCCGAGCAGATCAGCACCTTCCTGGACCAGCGCCACCGGGACGGGATGGACCTGTCGGAGGCCCTGAAGCTGGCGGTGCAGGCCCTGTCCAGCCAGGCCAACGGCGCCGACCGGGAGATCCCGGCGGACCGGCTGGAGGTGGCGGTCCTGGACCGCACCCGCTCCCAGCAGCGCAAGTTCAAGCGGATCCGGGGCCGGCAGCTGGAGCGGCTGCTGGAGCCGGTGGTGGGGGCCGAGGCGCAGGCCGACGCCGTCTCCAACGACGAGGCCCCGGAGGAGTCCGAGTAGCCCCGTGACACCCGTGGGGGGGCCGGTCCGTCCGGCCCCCGCGCGGCGCCCCGCTGCCCCGATCCGCGTACGGCGGACCGGGGCAGCGGTGTGTCCGGGGTCGGACGGCCGGCGCGGGCCGTCAGGGGGTGTGACGCGGCCCGGGGCGGGGGCTCAGGGGCCGGTGGGCGGGGGAGCGGTGGAGCCGCGGACCGTCAGGGCCACGGGGAGGTCGGGGGCCCGCCAGGTGCCGCCCTCCAGCACGGTCAGGAGGGCGCGCATGCCCTGCTCCCCGACCCGCTCGGCGGGCAGGGAGACGGTGGTGAGCTCGGGTTCGACGGCGGTGGCCAGGGCCACGTCGTCGAACCCGGTCACGGACAGGTCCTCGGGCACGCGCAGGCCGAGCCGGCGGGCCGCCTTGCAGGCGCCGACGGCGAGGATGTCGTCGTCGCACAGGACGGCGGTGGGCCGCCCGGCCGCGGGGGCGGCCAGATCGGTGGCGAGGGCCCGTTCCATGGCGGCGGTGGCGGCGGGCACGTTCAGCGCGGAGCGGACGGTGTCGGGGGCCGGCCCGCCTAGCTCGGCGGCGAGGGTGTCGGCCCGGATCCGGAAGGTCCAGGAGGGCACGTCGGCGGCGAGGTGCCGGATCCGGCGGTGGCCGAGTCCGCGCAGGTGGGCGACCGCCTCGCGGACCCCGCCGGCCAGGTCGAGGTTGACGAAGGCGGCGGCTCCGCCCGCGGCCGGGTCGCTGTCGAGCATGACCAGGGGCAGTTCGGAGCCGCCGATGGCCTCCAGGGCGTCGGCGGCCATGGAGGAGGCGATGACCCCGTCCAGGGCGGCGCTCGCGGAGGCGAAGGGGTCCTTGGCGGGGCCGGTGCCGTCGGGGGAGAGGTAGAGGACCACCCCGAAGCCGTGCTCCGCGGCGACCCGGGCGGCGCCGGTGTGGACGCGGGCGAAGTACTCGTTCGTGAGGGCGGGCACCACGAGCAGGGCGGTGCGGGTGGAGCCCAGGCGCAGACTGCGGGCGGCGAGGTTGGGCCGGTAGCCGAGTCCGGCGGCGGCCTCGCGGACCAGTCCGGCGGTGCGCTCGGAGACCCGGCCCCGCCACTTGTCGCCGAGCACGAGGGAGACGGTGGCCTGGGAGACCCCGGCGGCGTGGGCCACGTCCCGGCTGGTGGGTCTCGTCACAGGGCGCTCCTGACGGGCGAGGTCCGGGCCGGGGCGGCCGGGAGCGGCAGCGGGGCGGGGTGGACCGGGCGGCTGGCCTCATGGTACGTATGACCTCGAACGTTATACGTATTACTACCTCGGAGCGGACCGGCCGGACCGGCCGCGACCGGGCGGAGAGGAGCGGACATGGCCGCGGGCTACGCGGATCTGCTCAGGACCAGGCACGCCGCACGACTGCTCGCGGGCACCCTGGTGGGCAGGCTGCCCAATGCCACGGCGCACATCGCGATCGTGCTGTTCGTCCGCGCCGAGGGCGGCAGCTACACCCTGGCCGGTGCCCTCGCCGCGGTCTACGGCCTGGCCACCGCCGTCGGACAGCCCCTGCTGGGCCGTGCCGTGGACCTGTACGGACAGCCGCGGGTGCAGCTGCCCGCCGCCGTGGTCTCCGCCCTCGGCATGGCCTGGCTCGCCCTCGCGGGCACCTCCGACCTGCTGACGGCCTACGCCGCCGTGATCGTGGCCGGACTGGCCACCCCGCCGCTGGAGGGCGGGCTGCGGGCGCTGTGGCCGGGGGTGCTCGGCGGCCGGGAGGACCGGGTGCACGCCGCGTACGCCCTGGACGCCGTGGCGCAGGAGATCATGTTCACGGTCGGCCCGCTGCTGGTGACGCTGATCGTCTCGCTGTGGTCCCCGGCCGCGGCCCTGCTCGTGCTGAACGTCCTCGGGGTGTTCGGGGCCCTGTCGGTGGTGCTCTCCGAGCCCTCCCGGACCTGGCGGTCCGCCCCCCGGGAGGCCCACTGGCTGGGCGCGCTGCGCTCCGGGGGGCTGCTGGCCCTGCTGGGCGCCTTCTTCTTCGTCGGCACCGCCCTGGGCTCCATCACGGTGGCCGGGGTGGCCTACGCAGACGGGCACGGCGGGGACCGGACGTACGGCTGGCTGATGGCGGCCCTCGGGCTGGGCGCCCTGGTGGGCGGCGTGGTCTACGGGGCGCGGTCCTGGTCCGGTTCCCCCGAGGGGCGGCTGCGGGTCCTGGTGGGCCTGCTGGCCCTCGGGTACGCGCCGCTGCCACTGGTGCCGGGCACGGCCGCCATGACGGGGCTGACGGCCCTGGCGGGCGTGTTCCTGGCCCCCTCGCTCGCCTGCGCCTTCATCGTGGTGGACCGGCACGCGCCGCGCGGCACGGTCACGGAGGCCTTCTCCTGGTTGGTGACCTTCTTCGGGGTGGGGGCCGCGATCGGCACCGCCGCCGCGGGCCCCGCCGTGGAGTCGGGCGGCGCGCGGGCCGGGTTCCTGGTGTCGGTCGCCGCGGGCGCGGCCGCCCTGGTCGTCCTGACGGCCACTCAGCGGGTCATGCGGGCGCCGGCCGTGGCCGAGGCGGCCGCCGCACCGGCCGCGTCCTCCGCCGAAGCGGGCCGACCGGCCGCCTCCTAGGCCGTGTCACCCCCCGCGGGCCGGGCCGTCCGGCGCGGCCCGCACGGGGGTTCGTCGGAAAATGATCGGAACGCCGCTCTCGAACCCGGTTTCAGAACACAGCAGAAGGCGTAATGTTCAGTCATGGACCGCCGCATTTTCGGGCTGGAGAACGAGTACGGCGTCACGTGCACGTTCAGGGGACAGCGCCGACTGTCTCCTGACGAAGTGGCGCGCTACCTCTTCCGCCGTGTCGTGTCATGGGGCCGCAGCAGCAATGTCTTCCTGCGGAACGGCGCCCGCCTGTACCTCGATGTGGGTTCGCATCCGGAATACGCAACGCCGGAATGCGACGACCTGACCGAACTGGTCACCCACGACAAAGCCGGCGAGCGCATTCTCGAAGGACTGCTCGTCGACGCCGAACGCCGTCTGCACGAGGAGGGAATCGCCGGGGACGTCTACCTCTTCAAGAACAACACCGACTCGGCGGGCAACTCGTACGGATGCCACGAGAACTACCTCGTGGCCCGGCACGGGGAATTCTCCCGGCTCGCGGACATCCTCATTCCGTTCCTCGTCACCCGGCAGCTGATCTGCGGGGCCGGCAAGGTCCTCCAGACCCCCCGGGGCGCCGTTTACTGCGTCAGCCAGCGCGCCGAGCACATCTGGGAGGGCGTCAGCTCCGCCACCACCCGCTCGCGGCCGATCATCAACACCCGGGACGAGCCGCACGCCGACGCCGAGCGCTACCGCCGCCTGCACGTCATCGTGGGCGACTCGAACATGTCCGAGACGACCATGCTGCTCAAGGTCGGCGCCACCGACCTGGTGCTGCGCATGATCGAGGCGGGCACCGTGATGCGCGACCTGACCCTGGAGAACCCGATCCGGGCCATCCGCGAGGTCAGCCACGACATCACCGGGCAGCGCAAGGTCCGGCTGGCCTCCGGCCGCGAGGCCTCGGCCCTGGAGATCCAGCGCGAGTACTACGACAAGGCCGTGGACTTCGCCGAGCGCCGGGGCATCCGCACCGGCACCACCGAGAAGGTCCTGGAGCTGTGGGGCCGCACCCTCGACGCCATCGAGGCCGAGGACCTGGGCCGCATCGACACCGAGATCGACTGGGTGATGAAGTACCACCTCATCGAGCGGTACCGGGCCAAGCACAACATGACCATGTCCAACCCGCGGGTGGCGCAGATAGACCTCGCCTACCACGACATCCACCGCCGCCGGGGCCTGTACTACCTCCTGGAGCGCAAGGGCCAGGCCGCGCGGATCTGCAACGACCTGAAGATCTTCGAGGGCAAGTCGGTGCCCCCGCAGACCACCCGGGCCCGGCTGCGCGGCGACTTCATCCGCCGCGCCCAGGAACAGCGTCGGGACTTCACGGTCGACTGGGTGCACCTCAAGCTCAACGACCAGGCGCAGCGCACCGTGCTCTGCAAGGACCCGTTCCGCTCCGTGGACGACCGCGTGGAGAAGCTGATCGCCGGGATGTGAGCCCGGTCGAACGGCCGTGTGACGGACCGTGTGAAGGACCACAGGGCCCCGTGCGAACCTCGTACGGGGCCCTCGGTACGCCTTAGAGTGGCGGCGACCGAAGTGCCTTCTGAGATCTGAGGAACACGTGCGCCGACTCGCCGGCCTGCTCGTCGTCCCGCTCCTGCTGCTGACCACGGCGGCGTGCGGGGACGAGGACAAGGGCTCCGACTCCGTCTCCACCAAGAACGGCGCGCCCGCCATCACCGCGGGTGCCAAGTTCGGGGAGAAGCCCACCCTGGCCAAGGGCACGGGCCAACCGCCCAAGACGCTCAAGGTCGAGGTCATCAGCGAGGGCAAGGGCCCGGCGCTGAAGAAGGGCGACATGGCCCAGGTGAACTACCTCGGCCAGACCTGGGACGGCACCGAGCCGTTCGACAACAGCTTCGACAAGGGCCAGCCCTTCGACCTGACCATCGGGGCCGGCAGCGTCATCAAGGGCTGGGACCAGGGCCTGGAGGGTCAGAAGGTCGGCAGCCGCGTCGAGCTGGTGATCCCCCCGGACCTCGGCTACGGCGAGCAGGGCTCCCCTCCCACGATCAAGGGCGGCGCCACCCTCGTCTTCGTCGTGGACATCCTGAAGGCCGTCTCGGTCCCCGCCTCCGCGACGGGCAAGGCCGTGCCGCAGGACGACAAGGCGCTGCCGCAGGTCGGTGTGAACACCGACGGCAAGGAGCCCTCGCTGACCGTCCCCAAGACGGATGCCCCCACCAAGCTGGTCTCGAACTACGTGCTGGAGGGTGACGGCGCGGCCGTGAAGGCCACCGACACCGTCATGGTCAAGTACGTGGGCAAGGTCTGGAAGACCGACAAGGTCTTCGAGAACACCTTCGCCCAGGGCGGCCCCGTCAAGTGGCCCCTGGACCAGCTGATGGTCAAGGGCCTCAAGAGCGGCATCGAGGGCAAGAAGGTCGGCAGCCGCATCCTGCTCGTCCTCCCGCCCGACCAGGGCTTCGGCAACGAGGCCAAGGGCGACATCCCGGCCAAGTCCACGCTGGTGTTCGCGCTCGACATCCTGGCCGTGGTGTAAGACTGTCCCGGTTGACCGGTTTGAAAGTATGAGGAGCAGTTCCGTGAGCGACAAGCTCGAGAAGCCCGAGATCGACTTCTACGAGGACGGCGTCCCCGAGGACCTCGTGATCAAGGAGATCTGGGAGGGTGACGGCGCCGTCGCCAAGGCGGGCGACTTCGTCAAGGTCCACTACGTGGGCGTGGCCCTGTCCACCGGCGAGGAGTTCGACGCCTCCTGGAACCGCGGCAACCCGCTGGAGTTCAAGCTGGGCGCCGGTCAGGTCATCACCGGCTGGGACCGCGGCATCCAGGGCATGAAGGTCGGCGGCCGTCGCCAGCTGGTCATCCCCGCCCACCTGGCCTACGGGGACCGCGGCGCCGGCGGCGCCATCGCCCCGGGCGAGACGCTGATCTTCGTCTGCGACCTGGTCGCGGTCTGATCGCACGCGCGCGACCCCTTCCCGGGGTCACCGAGGGGCCCCCGCCGAGCGGCGGGGGCCCCTCGCTTTTGCCGTGGCGCGCCGGGGCGGTAGCGTCAGCGGTCACGGCTGCGAGGCGCAGCGGAAGTGTGGGCGGGGAAGGGCGGGACGGGCTCCGATGGCGATCGCCAAGGCCGAGCGGCTCATGAACCTGGCGCTGTGTCTGTTGGGGACACGGCGGCCGCTGAGCAAGCGCGAGCTGCGCGGCTCCATCGAGGCGTACATGGAGGCCGCCGGGGACGAAGCCTTCAACCGCATGTTCGAGCGGGACAAGGACGACCTGCGGGAACTCGGTCTCGTCATCGAGACGGTGGAGAACCTGGACGGCGAGACCGGCTACCTGGCCCGCCGCGACTCCAACCGCCTGCCGCCCGTCTCCCTCGACACCGAGGAGGCCGCAGCCCTCGGGCTGGCCGCCAAGGTCTGGCAGCAGGCCCGGCTCGCCGGCGCCGCCAGCGGAGCCCTGCAGAAGCTCCGCGCGGCCGGCATGCCCGAGACCGACGACCGCGGACCCGACACCGGCGGGCACAGCGCCATCGAACCGCGGATCCCCGTCCACGAGGCCGCCTTCGAACCGCTGATGCTGGCCTGCCGCGACCGGCGGCCCGTCACCTTCGACTACCGCAAGTCCAACGCCGCCCGCCCCGAGCCCCGCCAGGTGGAGCCCTGGGCGCTGGAGTGCTGGCGCGGCCAGTGGTACCTCGCCGGACACGACCGGGACCGCGGCGCGGAGCGCGTCTTCCGCCTCTCCCGGATCACCGGCAAGGTCAAGTCCCGCGCCGGGGCCTACACCGCCCCCGTACCGGACGTGATCACCATCCGCGAGACCGTCGCCGGCTGGGCCGGGGAGAACGCCGACCGCAGCGCCCTGATCCGGCTCCGCGCCGGCGCCGGGTACCCGCTGCGGGCCCGCGCCCGCGCCGTCCGCCAACTCGGCGACGGCTGGGACGAGCTGGAGATCCCGTACGGACACGGACTGGACGCCTGGCTCGTGGAGTTCGGGCCGGACGTGGTGGTGCTGGAGCCCGCGGACCTGCGGGCGGACGTGGTGGACCGGCTGCGCGCCGTCGCCAAGGGCTGAGGGGACGCGTACCAGCATGGCTGCCAACGCCATTGACCAGACCCGCCGGATGCTGTCCCTCGTGACGTACCTGCGCGAGCGCCCCGGCGCCCTCATCGCGGACGTGGCCCGGGCCTTCGGGATCACCGAGGGGGAGCTGATCTCCGACCTCGACGTGCTCCCCATGTGCGGCACCAGCTTCCGCGGCGGCGACCTCCTCGACATCGACACCGACGGCGAGCGCATCTGGTGGCGCAACCCCGACGCCTCCGGGGAGTCCACCGCCGAGCCGCTGCGGCTCGCCGCCGACGAGGCCACCGCCCTGCTGGTGGCCGCCCGCGCCGTGGCCACCCTGCCGGGGCTCCGCGAGAGCGACCGGGACGCCCTGCTGCGCGCCACCGCCAAGCTGGAGGCCGCCGCCGGCGAGGCCGCGGGGGCCAGCGCCCGCCTCTCGGTGACCTTCGAGGCCGAGGGCGGGGTCTTCGCCGACGTCGACCGGGCCATCTCCGAGCGCCGCCGCCTCTGGCTGCGCTACTACTCCCCGGCCCGCGACGAGCTCACCGAGCGCACCGTGGACCCGATCCGGCTCTTCACCGTCGGCCACACCTACCTGGAGGGCTGGTGCCACCTCTCGGAGGATCGCCGCACCTTCCGGCTGGACCGCGTCGCCGAGATCCGGCTCCTCGACGAGCGCTCCGAACCCCCCGCCATCGAGCCCCGCGACCTGTCGGTGGGGCTCGTCCAGCCCGCCGCCGAGGACCCGGAGGTCGTGGTCGAGGTGGGACCCGGCGGCCGCTGGGTCGCCGAGTACTACCCGCACGACAGCGCCCGCGAGCTGCCCGACGGCGGCCTGCGGATCACCCTGCGCACCCCCGACCCGGGCTCCCTGCGCCGGCTGGCCCTCCGCCTCGGCCGCGACGGCCGCATCACGGCCCCCACCGGGCTCGCCGACAGCGCCCGGCAGGCCGCCCGCGAGGCCCTGGCCGCGTACGAGGAGGGCACCGCGCCCGGCGGACCGGACGGCACCGGCCCCCGCGACTGAGGACCCGTACCGATGCAGAGGGGGCCCACAGGAATGGAACGGAGCACGACGGGTGCGTCCGACACCCCCGGTCCGGCCGCGGTCGTGGGCGGGATCGCCGCCGAGGACGGGACGGAGGTGCTGTTCAAGGCCGCCTGCCCGGACTGCCGCGCACACGTCGAGCTGTCCGCGGGCGCCCTGCGGCTGGCCATCGGCGGCAGCAGACGCAGCACCTTCTACTCCTTCACCTGCCCCGGCTGCGGGGCCGCCGTCCGCAAGCCCGCCGGCGACCGGATCGTGGAACTCCTCGCCGACGGCGGCGTCCGCACGTTGCGCAGCCTCTGACCGCGACGGGGGTCGCCGCCGACCCTCGCGGGGGCACTAGGCTCACCCCATGCAGTGGCCGATGATCGCAGTGGTGCTGGGTTTCCTCGGGCTGGCCGTGCTGGCCGTGCCCGTCCTCCGGGTCCTCACGGAGGTCCGCCGGCTCTCCCGGCAGGTGACGGAATCCAGCCTCCGGATCTCCCGGGCCGCCGAGGAACTGGAGGACGCCGCGACCGGTCTGGCCAGGACCGGAGAGGCCCTCCGCCGGGTGGGTCCGCAAGCGTGAGGACGCCGGGGGATTGCCGGGCGTTAACCGCTGCGGGTTACGATCCTTGGCAAGGCGGTTCCCCGGTACACCCGGGTGACCGCAGTCACCCCCACCAGCCGCCCCGGTGAGAAGGAAGCCACACATGATCGGCAATCTGAAGCCCCTTGAGATCGTTCTGATCCTGGCGGTCATCCTGCTGCTCTTCGGCGCCAAGAAGCTTCCGGAGATGGCCCGCTCCCTCGGCAAGTCGGCCCGCATCCTCAAGAGCGAGGCCAAGGCCATGAAGAAGGACGACGAGACGGGCACCGTCAGCGAGGCCCCGGCCGAGCCGGCGCCGCAGGTCGCCCCGAAGACCATCCAGGCCGCCCCCGGCGACGTCACCAGCGCCCGCCCGGTGAGCGAGCCCGGCCGCACCCCGCAGAGCTGATCCGGCGGGCCCCGGGCCCGTCGCCATGACCGCCGTACGAGACAAGGGACGTGGGTTGCTCAAGTCTGCCCGCACAAGGGAAAGGCCGGCGAAGGACGCCGAGGGGCGGATGCCGCTGGCCGAGCACCTGCGCGAACTCCGGAACCGGCTGCTGAAGGCCGTCCTGGCCATCCTGGTGATCACGGCCGCGGCCGCGTTCTTCTACAAGGACATCATCGCCTTCCTGATCCACCCGATGCTGGAGTCCGTCGGCTGCACCGGCGGCGTGGTCCGGGAGGTCAACGGAAGACCCTGCGCCGACATGACCGTCAACGGCCTCATCGGGCCGTTCTCGATCGTCCTGAAGGTCTCCCTCGCGGCGGGCGTGGTCCTCTCCGCCCCGGTGTGGCTGTACCAGCTGTGGGCGTTCGTCGCCCCCGGCCTGCACGGCCACGAGAAGAAGTACGCGGTCAGCTTCGTCGCGATCGGCGCCCCGCTGTTCATGAGCGGCGCCGTCCTCGCCTACTACGTGCTCCCGCAGACCGCCGAGATCCTCCTCGACTTCACGCCGGAGGACACCCGCAACCTGCTCCCCGTCGCCGACTACCTCGACCTCGTGACGCGCATGGTCGTGGTCTTCGGCCTCGCCTTCGAACTGCCGCTGCTGCTCGTCCTGCTCAACGTGACGGGCGTGCTCACCGGCAAGCGGCTGGCGGGCTGGTGGCGCGGGTTCGTCCTCGGCATCACCGTGTTCGCGGCCTTCGCCACGCCCACCGGCGACCCGCTGAACATGCTGATCCTGGCCGCCCCGATCGTGGCCCTGTACTTCCTCGCCACCGGCATCTCCCTGCTCAACGACCGCAGGCGCCGCCGCAACGACCCCGACGCCGGGCTCGACGACGACGAGGCCTCCGACGTGGACCTCAACCCCTCGGACCTGGGCGAGGCGGAGGCCGTGGCGGCCCCCGCGCCCCTGCCCGAACAGGCGGACGGCGGTCGCGGCAGGATCAACGGTTACGACGACGCCACCTGACCGGTAGTGTCCGGGCGGTGACCTCAGAGATCACCCTCTTCGTCAATCCCACCGCGGGACGCGGCCGGGGCGCGCACGCCGCGCAACCGGCCGCTTCCGCGTTGCGGGCCGCCGGGCACTCCGTGCGGACCGTGGTCGGCACCGACGCCCCGGACGCTCTGGCCCGGCTGCGGAGGGCCGTGGCGGACGGCACCGGGGCCGTGGTCGCCGTCGGCGGGGACGGACTGGTCTCCCTGGCCCTCCAGGCCCTCGCGGGCACCCTCGTCCCGCTCGGGGTGGCCGCCGTCGGCACCGGCAACGACTTCGCCCGCGCCCTCGGCCTGCCCGTCGGGGACCCGGCGGCCGCGGGCCGGCTCGCCGCCGCCGCGCTCAAGGGGTCCCGGTTCCGCGAGACGGACCTGGGACTGCTCACCACCGCCGACGGGGACCGCTGGTACGGCACCGTCCTGTGCTCCGGCTTCGACTCCCGGGTCAACGACCGCGGCAACCGCATGCGGCTGCCCGCGGGCCGCTTCAAGTACGACCTGGCGATCCTCGCCGAGCTGGCCGCCTTCCGCCCCCACCCCTACCGCATCCGCCTGGACGGCGGCGAGGTGATCGAGACCGAGGCCACCCTGGTGGCCGTCGGCAACGGCAGCTCCTACGGCGGCGGGATGCGGATCTGCGCGGACGCCCGCACCGACGACGGGCTCTTCGACGTCACCGTGGTCGGCGACTGCAGCCGGAGCACCCTGTTGCGGGTGTTTCCGAAGGTCTACCGGGGTACGCATCTCAGCCATCCGAAGGTGACGGTCCACCGCGCCGCCGAAGTCACCTTGGAGGCCCCGGGACTGACCGGGTACGCGGACGGGGAACCCCTCGGCCCGCTGCCCGTGACCGCCCGGTGCGTGCCCGGCGCGGTCCGGGTCCTGGCCGGTTGACCCCCACCGGGCCTCGCGATCAAAGATCGTGCCCGGTGTCGGAGGGGGCGGGTAGGCTCGGAGACAAGATGACAGAGGACCTCTCACCCGCCGAGCGGTACGCCGCCGCCCGCCTCCGCGCCGCCGAGGAGGCCACCGCCCTGGCGCCCTTCCGCGAGCTGTACGAGTTCGGTCTGGACCCCTTCCAGATCGAGGCGTGCAAGGCGCTGGAAGCCGGCAAGGGCGTGCTCGTGGCCGCGCCGACCGGCTCGGGCAAGACGATCGTCGGCGAGTTCGCCGTGCACCTGGCCCTCGCGCAGGGCCGCAAGTGCTTCTACACCACCCCCATCAAGGCGCTCTCCAACCAGAAGTACGCCGACCTGGTCAAGCGCTACGGCGCCGACAAGGTCGGCCTGCTCACCGGCGACAACAGCGTCAACTCCGAAGCCCCCGTCGTGGTCATGACCACCGAGGTGCTGCGGAACATGCTCTACGCCGGTTCCCAGTCGCTGAACGGCCTCGGGTACGTGGTGATGGACGAGGTGCACTACCTCTCCGACCGGTTCCGCGGGGCCGTCTGGGAGGAAGTGATCATCCACCTCCCCGCGTCGGTGACCCTCGTGTCACTGTCGGCGACGGTCTCCAACGCCGAGGAGTTCGGCGACTGGCTGGACACCGTCCGCGGGGACACCGAGGTGATCGTCTCCGAGGAGCGCCCCGTCCCGCTCTGGCAGCACGTGATGGCCGGCCGCCGGATCTACGACCTCTTCGAGGAGGAGAGCGACCACGGCGGTCGCGGCTCCGCCCGCCGCGAGGTCAACCCCGACCTGCTGCGGATGGCCCGGCAGGAGAACAGCCGCACGTACAACCCGCGCGACCGGCGCCGCGGCAAGATGGTCCGCGAGGCCGACCGCGAGCGCGAGCGGCGCTCCCGCAACCGCATCTGGACCCCGGGCCGCCCCGAGGTCATCGAGCGCCTCCACCACGAGGACCTGCTCCCCGCGATCACCTTCATCTTCAGCCGCGCGGGCTGCGAGGCCGCCGTCCAGCAGTGCCTGTACGCCGGACTGCGCCTCAACGACGACGCCGGCCGCACCCGGGTCCGCGAGATCGTGGAGGAGCGCACCGCCTCCATCCCCACGGAGGACCTCCACGTCCTCGGCTACTACGAGTGGCTGGAGGGCCTGGAGCGGGGCATCGCCGCCCACCACGCGGGCATGCTGCCCACCTTCAAGGAGGTCGTGGAGGAGCTGTTCGTCCGCGGCCTGGTCAAGGCCGTCTTCGCCACCGAGACCCTGGCGCTGGGCATCAACATGCCCGCGCGCACGGTGATCCTGGAGAAGCTGGTCAAGTGGAACGGCGAACAGCACGCCGACATCACCCCCGGCGAGTACACCCAGCTGACCGGCCGGGCCGGCCGGCGCGGGATCGACGTCGAGGGCCACGCCGTGGTGCTCTGGCAGCGCGGCATGGACCCGGGCGCCCTCGCGGGCCTCGCGGGCACCCGCACCTATCCGCTGCGGTCCAGCTTCAAGCCCTCGTACAACATGGCCGTGAACCTGGTCCAGCAGTTCGGCCGGCACCGCTCCCGGGAGCTCCTGGAGACCTCCTTCGCCCAGTTCCAGGCGGACCGCTCGGTGGTCGGGATCTCCAAGCAGGTCCAGCGCAACGAGGAGGGCCTGGACGGCTACCGCGAGGGCATGACCTGCCACCTCGGTGACTTCGAGGAGTACGCCCAGCTCCGCCGCGACCTGAAGGACCGCGAGACCGAACTGGCCAAGCAGGGCGTCTCCCAGCGCCGCGCCCAGGCCTCGGCCTCCCTGGAGAAGCTGAAGCCGGGGGACGTCATCCACGTGCCCACCGGCAAGTTCGCCGGACTGGCCCTGGTGCTGGACCCGGGGGTCCCCGCGGGCCGCTCCAACGGGCACCGCGGGTACGAGTACCAGGAGGGCCCGCGCCCGCTGGTCCTCACCGCCGAGCGCCAGGTGAAGCGGCTGGCCTCGATCGACTTCCCCGTCCCGGTGGAGCCGGTGGAGCGGATGCGGATCCCGAAGTCCTTCAACGCCCGCTCCCCGCAGTCCCGTCGGGACCTGGCCTCCGCGCTGCGCACCAAGGCCGGGCACCTCGTGCCCGAGCGGCACCGGCCGGGCCGGGCCGCCGCGGCGGACGACCGCGAGATCGCCCGGCTCCGGGCGGCCCTGCGGGCGCACCCCTGCCACGGCTGCGACGAACGCGAGGACCACGCCCGGTGGGCCGAGCGCTACCACCGGCTGCGGCGGGACACCAAGGTCCTGGAGCGGCGCATCGAGGGCCGCACGAACACCATCGCGCGGACCTTCGACCGCATCCACCGGCTCCTGACCGAGCTGGACTACCTGCGCGAGGACGAGGTCACCGAGCACGGCCGGCGGCTGGCCCGGCTCTACGGCGAGCTGGACCTGCTGGCCTCGGAGTGCCTGCGGGCCGGGATCTGGGAGGGGTTGAGCCCCGCGGAGCTGGCCGCCTGCGTCTCGGCGCTGGTCTTCGAGGCGCGGCAGTCCGACGACGCCGTCGCGCCGAAGGTCCCCGGCGGCGCCGCCAAGGCCGCGCTCGGCGAGATGGTGCGGATCTGGGGCCGGCTGGACGCCCTGGAGGAGGAGCACCGGATCAACCAGGCCGAGGGCGTCGGCCAGCGCGAGCCCGATCTGGGCTTCGCCTGGGCCGCCTACCAGTGGGCCTCCGGGAAGGGCCTCGACGAGGTGCTGCGGGAGGCCGAGATGCCCGCCGGTGACTTCGTGCGCTGGTGCAAGCAGGTCATCGACGTGCTCGGGCAGGTCGCCGCGGCCGCCCCCTCCGGCGAGGGAGCCACCATCGCGAAGAACGCCCGCAAGGCCGTGGACGCCCTGCTGCGGGGTGTGGTGGCCTACAGCTCCGTGGGCTGATCCTCCCGTTCCGTCGGATCCGTACGGGCCGGTCCTTGGAGTTTCCTCCGGGGGTCGGCCCGTACTGATGTGCGCTCAGGCATGATCACGTCACGGGCTGTTGTGCGACGATCGGACCATGAGCGATTCGGGGCGTCGGGTGGGGCGACCGCGCGCGGACCGGCAGCGGCCGCCCAGCGGACTGCCGCCGCGCGAGGAACTCCTCGGTGCGGCGGCCGCGCTGTTCGCGGAGCGCGGCTACGCCGCCACCACCACGCGGGCCGTGGCCGAACGGGCCGGCATGCGGCAGGCCACCATGTACCACTACTTCGGGGGCAAGGAGGAACTCCTCGCCGAGCTGCTGGAGTCCACCGTCACGCCCTCCCTGGAGCTGGCCCGGCGGCTGCTGGCCGAGGACGACCGGCCCGCCGAGCGGCGGCTGTGGGAACTGTGCCGCTCGGACGTCCTTTTACTGTGCGAGGGCCCGTACAACCTGGGCGCCCTCTACCTCCTGCCGGAGGTGCGGGGCGAGCGGTTCGCCGTCTTCCGCCGGGTACGGGCCGAACTCAAGGAGTGCTACCGCCGGTTGCTGGCCCGGACCGCCGCCGGGTCCGCCCTCCCCGCGGACGGGCTGGAGCTGCGCAACGCCCTGCTCTTCGGGCTGATCGAGGGGGTCATCCTGATCCGGGACTCCGGCCCGCCGGTCCCGGCGGAGGTCTTCGCCGAGGCCACGGCGGAGGCCGCGCTCCGGATCGCCGGGGGCGGCATCGCGCACGGTCGGATCGCGGACGGTGGTATCGCGGACGGTGGGGGAGCGGTGGCGGGAGCGGACGCCTGAGGGTCGCGCCCGAGGGGGCCGTGCCCGAGGGGGCGTCCCGTCCGCCGCGTCAGCGCGGCGGTTCCGTGGACAGGGTGCGCCGGCTCTCGAAGCGGCGGGCCTCGCCCGTCACCGGATCGGTGAACTCCAGCCGCCGGGCCAGCAGGCGCAGCGGATCCGCGTAGTCCTCCGGCGCCGGGTCGAGCACCTCCGGGTACAGCGGGTCCCCCAGGATCGGCAGCCCCAGGGAGCACATGTGGACCCGCAGTTGGTGGGTGCGCCCCGTGCGGGGCAGCAGCCGGTACCGGGCCACCGGCCCGTGCCGGTCGAGGAGTTCCACCCGGCTCTCGCTGTTGGGCGGCCCCGGGACCTCGCGGGCCGCGAGCACCCCCCGCTCCTTCTCGACGCGGCTGCGGACGGTCCGGGGGAAGGTGCCGGTCAGCGCGGGCTCGAAGCGGGCCACCGCCTCGTACTCCTTGTGGACCTCGCGGTCGGCGAACATCCGCTGGTAGGCCCCGCGGTCCTCGGGGCGGACGGTGAACAGCACCAGCCCCGCCGTCAGCCGGTCCAACCGGTGCGCCGGGCTCAACTCCGGCAGCGACAGCTCCTCGCGGAGCCGGGCCAGGGCCGTCTGTACCACGTGCCCGCCGCGCGGGGTCGTCGCCAGGAAGTGCGGTTTGTCGGCCACCACCAGGTGCGCGTCCCGGTGGACCACTGTGATCGGGAAGGGCACCACCGGCTCGGCGGGCAGCTCCCGGTGGAACCACAGGTGCGCCCCCGGGCGCCAGGGGTCCTCGGGCCGGACCGGCCGGGCGTCCTCCCCGTACACCTGCCCGGAGTCGAGCAGCCCCGCGATCGCACCGGCGCCCGCGCCCCCGGCGTACCGTTCCTCCAGGTATCCACCGAGGGTGGTCCAGGGGCCCTCCGCGGGCAGGCGGAGGTGGACCGGGTCGATGCCGTGCCGCTGGGGCAGGGGCGAGCGGGGCGGGGTGCGGCGGCGTCTCACCGGGCCCACCCTAAGGGCCCGTTCCGAGGCCCGGTGCTCGTCAGGCGGTCGCGAGGGTGGGCTGCTCTTCCTGCTCGGCCTCGACGCGGGCGTTCCACTCCCGCTTGATGGAGCGCCAGCCCTCGTCGGTGTGGCCCAGGCGCCAGTACCCGGAGATCGACAGCCTCTCCCGCGGCACCTGTCGCTCCATCCGCAGGTGGCGGCGGATCTCCTTCACGAACCCGGCCTCGCCGTGCACGAACACGTGCGGCGCGCCGCTCGGGAAGCGCAGGCCCGTGACGGCCTCCAGGAGCAGGGAGCCGACCGGGCGGTCCCCGCGGTGCAGCCACACCGGGGTGACCCCGGGGGCCGTCGTGATCTCGATCTCGTCCTCCGGGCCGCCCACCTCCAGGTAGGCGAAGACCTTCGCGCCGGCCGGGATCCGCTCCAGGGCGGCGGCCACGGCGGGCAGGGCGCTCTCGTCACCGGCCAGCAGGTGCCAGTCGGCCAGCGGGTCGGGCCCGTAGGAGCCGCCGGGGCCGAGGAAGTACACCCGCTCGCCGGGCCGCACGCGGGCCGCCCAGGGGCCGCCGAGGCCCTGGTCCCCGTGCACCACGACGTCCACGGTCATTTCGCCCGCCGCGGGGTCCCAGGACCGGACGGTGTAGGCGCGGTTCCGTGGCCACTGGTCCCGCGGGAAGGAACCGCGGATCTGCTCCAGGTCCCAGGGCTCGGGGTACGTGACCCCCTCGGCGGCGAAGAGGATCTTGATGTAGTGGTCGGTGAACTCGCCCGCCTCGAAGCCGGCCAGTTCCTCCCCGCCCAGCACGATGCGCACCATGTGCGGGGTCAGCTGCTCGGTGCGCAGCACCACCGCGGTGCCGACCTTGCGAGCGGGTCCTTCAGCCACGACGACTCCCCTGTCTTCCCCTGACCGATGAGCTTAGGTATGCCTAAGCTAACACTTTATCGCTCAAGTGTGGAGACCAGACGGCCCACAGCGCCACTCAGACCCCACTGATGGGCGAGCGCATCGAGCGCGACCGGATCCGCCGGGCGCACCGGGAGCACCGGATCGAAGGACGGCAGCGGCACGTCCGCCGCCACCCGCACCACCTTCGGCGCCACCGCCACGTACGCCCGCGCCTCGTCCAGCCGCCGCCGCTGCGAGGGGGTCAACTTCGACGCCGGATCGTCCACCGCCGCCATGATCCCGTCCAGCGTGCCGTAGGCGTCCAGCAGCTTCGCCGCCGTCTTCTCCCCGATCCCCGGCACCCCGGGCAGGCCGTCGCTCGGATCCCCGCGCAGCAGCGCCAGGTCCACGTACCCCGGCCCGTCCACCCCGTACTTCTCCCGCAGGACCGCCTCGTCCGTCAGCTGGAGCGTCCCCACCCCCTTCAGCGGGTACAGCACCCGCACCCCGCGCGCGTCGTCCACCAGCTGGTACAGGTCCCGGTCACCCGTCACGATGTCCACCGGACCGCCGGCCCGCGCCGTCAGGGTGCCGATCACGTCGTCCGCCTCGTACCCGGCCACCCCCACCCGGGCGATCCCGAAGGCGTCCAGCACCGCCTCGATCACCGGGACCTGCGGGGCCAGGGTGTCCGGGGTCTCCTCCTCGTCGGGGCCCTCCGGGCTCTCCACCGCCACCCGGTGCGCCTTGTAGGACGGGATCAGTTCCACCCGCCAGTGCGGCCGCCAATCGGCGTCCATGCAGGCCACGAGCTCGTCCGGCCGGTGGTCCTGCACCAGCCGGCCGATGAAGTCCAGCAGGCCGCGGACGGCGTTCACGGGCGTCCCGTCGGGCGCCCGGACCGAGTCCGGCACACCGAAGTACGCGCGGTAGTAGAGGGAAGCGGTGTCGAGGAGCATCAGTCGTCGGGTCACGCGCACGATGATGCCGCACGGCCCGCGTCGCCGGCCGGTCCACCGGTGCCCCGTGGCCGGGTGTGCGGTGGGCGCGAACAGCGGGGCCGAAGCTGCGTAAGGTGCTTACAGCACACCGACGTGCGACGACCAGGGGAGGGCAGCCCCGCGATGGACGCCAGGCAGTACCCGGAAGACCGGCCCGCCGCCGAGGGCCCGGTCGGCGGCGCCCCCGCCGACCCCGGGAGCCCCGGGCCCGACCCCGCCGGCACCGGCCCCACCGGCCGGACGGGCGGCGCGGCCCCCGAGCGCGACCGCGACCGTGGCGCCCGCGACGGCGGCGACAGGGAACGCGACGACAAGGAACGCGACCGCGACGCCAAGGAGCCCCTCCGCGTCGGCACCGCCGTCCGCAAGCGCCGCCGCGCCCTGCGCCTCACCCTCGCCGCCGTCTCCGCCCGCAGCGGCCTCTCCGTGCCCTTCCTCAGCCAGATAGAGAACGAACGCGCCCGCCCCAGCATGCGCTCCCTCGAACGGGTCGCGGACGCCCTGGAGACCACCGCCGTGGAGCTCCTCGCCGCCTCCGACAGCACCCGCACCGTGGACCTCGTGCGCGCCGACGACCGCTCCGCCCTCGTGCCCGTCCCCGGGGTACGCCCCCTGGTCCGCGGCCACCACCAACTCCACGCCCTCGAATTCACCGGGGAACAGGACGCCGGACGCGAGTACCAGCACCGCAACGACGAGCTGATGTACGTGATCTCCGGCGCCTGCCAGGTCGAGGCGGAGGGCCGCGCCTACCGCCTGGAGAGCGGCGACGCCCTCTTCCTCTCCGGCGGGGTCCGGCACCGCTGGCGGGCCACCGGGGAGGACACCCGCATCCTCGTCGTCGCCGTCGGCGACCACATCGAGGCCACCCCGCAGCCCCCGGGCCGCCGATGAGGGTCGTCTCCCTGGTGCCCTCCCTCACCGAGGCCGTCGCCGAGACCGCCCCCGGCCTCCTGGTCGGCGCCACCGCCTGGTGCAGCCACCCCCCGGACCTCGACGCGGCCCGGATCGGCGGCACCAAGAACCCCGACCTCACGGAGATCGTCCGGCTCCGCCCCGACCTCGTCCTCGCCAACGAGGAGGAGAACCGCGCCCCCGACCTCGACGCCCTGCGCGCCGCGGGCCTGGAGGTGCTCCTCACCGAGGTCCGCACGCTGCCCCAGGCCCTCACCGAACTGGAGCGGGTCCTCACCGGCTGCGGACTGACCCGGCCGCGCTGGCTGGACGAGGCCGAGGCGGCCTGGGCGGAGCTCCGCCCCGGGCCCGTCCGGACCGCCGTCGTACCGGTGTGGCGACGGCCCTGGATGGTGCTGGGCCGCGACACCTTCGCCGGGGACCTCCTCGCCCGGCTCGGCGTCCGCAACCGCCACGCGGACCACGCCGAGCGCTACCCCCGGATCCCCGCCGACGACCCGACCGCGTCCGACTGCGACCTGGTGGTCCTCCCCGACGAGCCGTACGCCTTCTCGGCCGCGGACGGCCCCGAGGCCTTCCCCGCCCTGCCCGCCGCCCTCGTCAGCGGCCGACACCTCACCTGGTACGGACCCTCCCTGGCCGAGGCCCCACGGGTGCTCGGCGAGGCCCTGGCCCGCGCCGGGGCCGGGCCGGAACACCCGCCGACCACGGCCTAAGCTGGGACGATGCGCACCGTACGGGGAACCCTGCTCGCCCTCACCGCCGTCCTGGCCGTCGCCGCCGGCACCTCCGGATGCGGGGGCGGGGCCGAGGACTCCGCGGACCCCGCCCCGGCGCCCTCGCTGAGCGGCGTCCCGCACGAGGCGTGGAACCTGGAACCCTCCGCGGGCACCCCGTCCCGGAACTGACGGCGGCGCCGCCCCACGAAGGGGCGGCGCGCTCGGCCGCGGGCCCGAGGAGTGGCCGCGGTGTACCCACCCGGTGGGGCGTCCGGTCAGCGGGCCGCGGGCACCGGGCGGGCGGGGGCCGCCAGGAGACGGCCCGAGAACAGCCCGCGCAGGGTGTGGAAGGCGGCCGCGCACCAGGCCCCGACCAGCGCCGCGAACAGGGCCGCGGCCAGCCAGTGCAGGGCGGTCAGCCCGGTGTGCCGGGCCAGGCCCTCGGCCCCGGTGACGCAGGTGCCCACCGGGAAGGTGAACGCCCACCAGGTCATCGCGAAGCCCATGCCCGCCCGCGCGGCCCGCACCACCATCGCCACGGCCAGCGCCAGCCACATCAGGGCGAAGCCCAGCACGGGCACCCCGTACACCACGGCGAAACCGGCCAGCGCCTCGGCCACGGGTCCGCCGATCGCGGTGGGGGCCTGGTCGGCGAGCTGGTTCACGGCGGTCACCGACTGGCCCATCGGACCCAGCACCAGGAACAGGGTGGGGGTCAGCGCCAGGGGCAGCGGGCCGGTGACGATCAGCCGCCCGAAGATCAGGGGGAGCAGGAGGAGGGTGGCCAGCAGGCTGATCCCGAACATCGCGTAGCAGCCCAGCAGCATCGCCTCGCGGGCCTGCCCGGCGGGCAGGTGGGGGATCAGCAGGGGGCCGACCGCCGCCGACACCATCGGGGCCACCACCGGCAGCAGCCAGACCGGCCCGGCCTGGCCGGGCTCCACCCGGTGCCGGACCACCATCAGGTAGGGCACGGCCACCGCCGCCACCAGCCCGGCCACGGTGCCCGCGGTGAACAGCACGGCGTCCACGGCCGGCGCGGCCCTCCGCCCGATCACGTCCGAGCCGACCAGCACGGTCCCCGCGCCCACGGCCAGCAGGGCCATCGACAGGCAGCCGTAGAACGGGGCCACGGCCGGGTCCAGCAGGTGCGCGCGGGCCTGGTCGCGGTGGTGCAGCCAGTGCCCGGCGCGGGCCGTCAGCAGCACCAGCAGGGCCACGGCCGACAGCGCCCAGACCACCTGGAGGGCCACCCGGTAGCCGGGGAGGGCGGGGAAGCCCAGGGAGTCCGGCAGCGCGGCGCCGGCGTTGGCGATGATGGCCGTGCCCATGACGGAGGCGTACCAGTTCGGGCCCAGGTGGCGCAGGGCCAGCAGCCGGCGGACCGGGGCCGGGCCGGTGGCGGGGCGACCGGTACGGACGAGGGGCTGTGCGGGGGAGGGTGCGAGGGAGGCCATGTCCCCAGGCTCCGCCCGCCGGGACCTTCGCAGTAGAGCCGGTGATCCTATGGCCTCATAAACTGACCTTATGAGCACCAGCAGTACCGGCACCACCGGCAGCCCGGAACCCGCCGTCCCCCTCTCCCACCGGGTCCCCGATCTGGGGGCGATGGAGCTGCTCCTCGCCGTGGCCCGGCGCGGCAGCCTGGGCGCGGCGGCCCGGGAACTGGGCATCACCCAGCCCGCGGCCAGCAGCCGGATCCGGGCCATGGAGACCCGGCTGGGGGTGGCCCTGGTGGAACGCTCCCCGCGCGGTTCCACGCTGACCCCGGAGGGGGCCCTCGTCACCGACTGGGCGCGGCCGGTGGTGGAGGCCGCGGAGGCCTTCGACGCGGGGGCGCAGGCCCTGCGGGGGCGTCGGGACTCCCGGCTGCGGGTGGCCGCGAGCATGACCATCGCCGAGTACCTGCTGCCGGGCTGGCTGGTGGCGCTGCGGGCCGAGCGGCCCGGGACGGCGGTGTCCCTGCACGCGGGGAACTCCGCCGGGGTGGCCGCGCGGGTGCTCGGACACGAGGCGGACATCGGCTTCGTGGAGGGACTGACAGTGCCCGAGGGGCTGGACTCGGCGGTGATTGCGCACGACCGGCTGGTGGTGGCGGTGGCCCCCGGACACCGGTGGGCGCGGCGGCGGGCCGAGCTGCCGGCGGTGGAGCTGGCCGGCACCCCGCTGATCCTGCGGGAGCGGGGCTCCGGGACCCGGCAGGTGCTGGACGCGGCCCTCGCGGAGGCGGGCGGGCTCGCCACCCCGCTCCTGGAGCTGGCCTCGACCACGGCGGTCAAGGCGGCCGCGGTGAGCGGGGCGGGGCCCTGCGTGCTGAGCGAACTCGCCCTCGGCGCCGAACTGGCCTCCCGACAGCTCGTGGCCGTGCCCGTGGCGGGCACCGGGCTGCGGAGGGCGCTGCGGGCGGTCTGGCCGACGGGCACCCGCCCCGCCGGACCGGCCCGGGACCTGCTGTCGCTGACGCGGCGGGGGTGACGGGGCGGGGGTGTGGCGTGGGGGTGTGGCGGGGCGGGGCGGGGTGTGACGGGTGGGGTTGTTCGGTCACATGTCACGGTGCAAGGTCACCTGTGACGGTGTGGCCGTGGTGCCCCCGGCACCGTTCGGCCGGCTCCGTGCCACCCTCGGCCGTGCCTTCCGTCCGCCGGGCCCCCGTCAGGCCACCGTGGACGGGACCCGGGCCGCGTCCACCAGGCCGCGCATGACCCGGGTGTCCCTGCCGCGCTCCGGATGCCACTGCACGCCCACCACCCACTGCTCGCCGGGCAGCTCCACGGCCTCCACCGTGCCGTCGTCCGCCCGCGCCGAGACGACCAGCCCGCGCCCCAGCCGGTCCACTGCCTGGTGGTGGTAGGTCGGGACCTCGGTGCGCTCGGGGACCAGGGCCGCGTACCGGGTGCCCGGCACCGGGCGGACCGGGTGCGACCCCATCCGGCCCCCGCCCGGCGAGTGGCCGTCGATGTGCTGGACCAGGGTGCCGCCCAGGGCCACGTTCAGGGCCTGCATGCCGCGGCACACGCCCAGCAGCGGCAGGTCCCCGGCGGCCAGGGCCGCGTGGATCAGGGCCAGCTCCCAGCGGTCCCGTTCGGCGGCCTCGGGGCCCGTGCGGGGATCCCGCTCCGCTCCGTACCGGGCCGGGTCCACGTCCGGCCCGCCCGCGATGACCAGGCCGTCCAGCCGTGCCACCACCGCCGCGGCCACCGCGCTGTCGTCCGGCGGCAGCAGGACGGCCGTACCGCCCGCGGCCTGGACGAGCTCGTGGTAGCCCGAGGGCAACAGGACCGTGGGCAGGTCCCAGACCCCGTAGCGGGTGGAAGGCTCCACGTAGGTGGAGATGCCGATGAGCGGCCTGGACACGTGCGGACCTCCGGTGCGGTGCGGTGCGGTGCGTGCGGTGCGGTGCGGTGCGTGTGGGGCGTGTGGTGCGGTGCGATGTGAAGTGGTTCCCGTGACAGGTGACAGGTGACAGGTGACAGTGGCGGACGGGCTCCGGGGGAGCGGACCCCGGCGCCGTCCCGGTCGGTCGCGGCTCAGTCGCGGGAGAGTTCCGCCTCGGCCGCGGCCAGCGCCGCGAACTCCTCCTCCGGCGCCCCGGCCACCAGGTGGTGCCGACTGTAGAACGCGAAGTAGGCCAGGGCGACGGCGTACACGGCCAGCGCGATGAACGCGGCGTCCTTGTCCACCAGGAAGGTGGCGACCAGCGCGGACAGGGCGAGGACGAAGGCCACGGAGGAGGTCAGCATGCCTCCGGGAGTGCGGTACGGCCGGGCCAGTCCGGGCTCGCGACGGCGCAGCACGAGGTGCGACAGGGCCATCAGGGCGTAGGAGATCGTGGCGCCGAAGACGGCGATGTTCAGCATCCGGGGTCCGTTGCCGGTCCCGGCGGCGAGCAGGAACCCGAGCGCGCCCGGGATGAGGAGGCCCAGGTAGGGGGCCTTGCGGCGGCTGGTCAGCGACAGGAAGCGGGGCAGGTACCCGGCCCGTGACAGCGCGAACAGCTGCCGGGAGCCCGCGTAGATCAGCGAGAAGAAGGAGGCGACCAGGCCCGCCAGGCCCGCGTAGTTGACGAACCGGCTCAGGGCGGTGGGGTCGTCGTCCCCCTCCAGGGCGACGATCAGCGGGTTGCCGGCGGACTTCACGGCGTCCGCGCCCTGGGCGCCGGTGGCGGCGAGCAGGGTGAGCACGGCGAGCACCCCGAGGATGCCCATGGACAGGGCCAGCGCCCGCGGCATGGAGCGGACCGGGTCGGCGGCCTCCTCGGCGGCCAGCGGCACCCCCTCCACGCCGAGGAAGAACCACATGGCGAAGGGGAAGGCGGCCCAGATGCCCAGGACGCCGAAGGGCAGCCAGGAGCTGGAACCGGCGGCGGCCGCGTCCACGGGGATGTCCCGCAGCGAGCCGCCGTCGAACTCGGTGAACGCCGCCACCGCGAAGATCAGCAGCGCCGCGACGGCGATGGCCGTCACGACGAGGCTGAAGCGCAGGGCCTCGCCCACCCCGTAGAGGTGGATGCCGATGAACACCGCGAAGCAGGCGAGGTACACGGGCCAGGAGGAGGTGAGGCCGAAGAGGTTGAGGGACTCCACGTAGTCCCCGATGAAGATCACGATCGCCGCGGGGGCGAGGACGTACTCGATGAGGATGGCGGTGCCGGTCAGGAAGCCGCCCCAGGTGCCGAGGGCCCGGCGGGCGAAGCCGTAGCCGCCGCCCGCCGTGGGCAGCACCGAGGAGAGTTCCGCCAGGGAGAAGACCAGGCAGGCGTACATGGTGCCCATCAACAGGGTGGCGATGGCGAGGCCGCCGAACCCGCCCTTCTCCAGCCCGATGTTCCAGCCGGAGAAGTCCCCGGAGACCACGTACGCGACCCCGAGGCCGGTCAGCAGCACCCAGCCGGCGCTGCCGCGGCGCAGGGTGCGGCGTTCCAGGTAGGCCGCGTCCGGGGACCCGCCGGGCGGGGCCCCCGGGCCGGTGGGGCCGGTGGGTTCGGCGTACTCGGCGTACTCGGCCATGCGCGCTCCTGCCTGAGGGGCCCGGACGCGGCGGGGCGGGGCCCCGCGGTGCGGAGCCCTCGGTCCCCTGGCCGGGCAAAGGTTTAGGCGCACACCTTTGCGGCAGGATCCGGCCGGGCGCAACCCCCTCGCGTTAAACGGCGGTTACGGATGCCTCTCGGTGGGGCGCCGGGGGCGCGGTGTCACCGTGTTCGGTCACCCGTGAGATTGCAATGTCACGCGTGAACCTCGCGTCCGGCTCTCGCCCCGCCCCTCAGGCCAGGAAGCCCCGCAGCAGGGCCGCCGTTCCGCAGCAGTGCTCGCGCATCACCTCGCGGGCCGCCTCCGGGTCCCGTTCCAGGATCGCGTCCACGAGCGCGGCGTGTTGCCGCTGGGAGTGTTCGAGGTTGCGGACGAGCAGGGGTATGCAGTCCAGGAGGTCGTTGACGGTGGCCCGGACGGCCGCGTACTGGGCCGTCAGGGTGGCGGATCCGGACAGTTCCGCGAGGGTCAGGTGGAGCAGGGTGTCCCGGCGCCGGTAGTCCTCCAGCGGGGCCGCCGCGGTGGCCTCCAGGGCACGCCGCAGCCGGTCCGCCTCCGCGCCCGCCAGCCCCTGGGCGGCGCACAGCCCGGCCGCGCCCACCTCCAGCACCTCCCGGAAGCGCAGCACGTCCTCGATGTCGACCCCCGCCACCCGGCGGCGCAGCTCCGCCTCCGCCCCGCCCGCCGGGGTGCCGGGGCGCGGCAGCACGAAGGTGCCGCCGTACCGGCCGCGGCGGCTCTCCACGAGGCCCTGGTCCTGGAGCACCTTCAGGACCTCGCGCAGGGTGACCCGGCTGATGCCCATGCGTTCAGCCAGTTCCCGTTCCGGGGGCAGGCGTTCACCGGCGGGCACCAGTCCCAGTCGGACCAGTCGGAGGATCTGTTGCAGGGCCTCCTCGAAGCCGTTGCCGGCCCGGACGTGGCGGAGCACCGGCCCCAACCGGTCGGTCCGCCCGGCGGGTCCGCGGGCCGTCTCTTCGCTCACCACGTCCGGTTTCCCCTCTTCCCAATCAATGGTCTTTCCCCATACCTTATGGCTTCTCGGCGCACCGAAGGAGAGAATCCCGTGGTAGACCGCAAGCCGCCGCTCGGCACCGAGGAGCTCCGCTCCCTGGTCGCGAGCGGTGAGATCGACACCGTCGTCCTGGCCTTCCCCGACATGCAGGGGCGGCTCCAGGGCAAGCGGTTCTCCGCCCGCTTCTTCCTCGACGAGGTGCTCACCCACGGCACCGAGGGCTGCAACTACCTGCTCGCCGTCGACACCGAGATGAACACCGTCGAGGGCTACGCGATGTCCTCCTGGGAGCAGGGCTACGGGGACTTCGCCATGCGCCCCGACACCGCCACCCTGCGGCGGCTGCCCTGGAACCCGGGCACCGTCCTCCTCATGGCCGACCTCGCCTGGCACGACGGCTCCCCGGTGACCGCCGCGCCCCGCCAGATCCTGCGCCGCCAGCTGGACCGACTGGCGGAGCTGGGCCTGACCGCGCAGGTCGGCACCGAGCTGGAGTTCATCGTCTTCAAGGACAGCTACGAACGGGCCTGGGACGCCCGCTACCGCGGCCTGACCCCGGTCAACCAGTACAACGTCGACTACTCCGTGCTCGGCACCGGCCGGGTGGAACCGCTGATGCGCCGGATCCGCAACGAGATGGCGGGCGCCGGGCTCACGGTGGAGTCCTCGAAGGGGGAGTGCAACCTCGGCCAGCACGAGATCGCCTTCCGCTACGACGAGGCCCTCGTCACCTGCGACCAGCACGCCGTCTACAAGACCGGGGCCAAGGAGATCGCCGCCCAGGAGGGCCACTCCCTGACCTTCATGGCCAAGTACGACGAACGGGAGGGCAACTCCTGTCACATCCACCTCTCCCTCACCGACGCCGACGGCCGCAACGCCATGGCGGCGGAGGACACCGGCGCACCCCATGACATGTCACCCGTCATGCGGCACTTCCTGGCCGGCCAGCTCGCCGCCCTGCGCGATTTCTCCCTTCTCTACGCCCCGAACATCAACTCGTACAAGCGGTTCCGCCCCGGATCCTTCGCCCCCACGGCCGTGGCCTGGGGCGCGGACAACCGGACCTGCGCCCTCCGCGTGGTCGGCCACGGCCGCTCCCTCCGCTTCGAGAACCGCCTCCCCGGCGGGGACGTCAACCCGTACCTCGCCGTCGCCGGGCTGATCGCCGCCGGACTGTACGGGCTGGAGAACCGCCTCGAACTCCCCGAGCCCTGCGCCGGCAACGCCTACACCGGGGACTACGCGCACGTCCCCGGCACCCTCCGGGAGGCCGCCGAGCTCTGGGAGAACAGCGAGATCGCCAAGGCCGCCTTCGGCCCCGAGGTCGTCGCCCACTACCGCAACATGGCCCGCGTCGAACTCGACGCCTTCGACTCCGCGGTGACCGACTGGGAACTGCGCCGCTCCTTCGAACGCTTGTGAGGCATCAGGTGTCACCCCAGAAGGCCCCGCCCGAGCTGACCGTGCTCAACCCGGCCACCGAGGAGGTGGTCGCCACCGTCCCGGCGGCGTCCCGCGCGGACGTGGGCCCGCTGCCCGTCCTGGCCGCGGGCGGCATCGGCAGCGGGGAACAGATCGCCGCCGGGCTCGCCCTCGGCGCCCAGGGCGTCTGG
>NZ_JBEOSD010000089.1:0-32150 GCF_040302735.1 Streptomyces sp. NPDC097619
CCCGCACTGGTCGCGTGATCTGCTCCTCGGACCGCCGGGCCGCGCTGCGCGCCGGGGCGGCGGTCGCCGCCGGTGCCCTCGCCGCCGCCTGCGGCACGGAGTCGTGCAGGAGCCTCGCGTCCAACGCCATCCCCTCCAGCTCCTTCATCGTGATCCCCGGTTCCGGCCGCGTGGCGTCCTCGTGCTGCGCCGGCGTGTTGAAGGCGGAGGCGATCACGCGGAGGCCGTCCGGCCGCAGCGCGTCGACCTGCCACCACACCACTCCCTCGCCGCCCTTCTCCCCGGGCTGCTGGAGCCACTTCATCCGGGTCCCGTCGGGCAGGGTGGAGGCGCCTTCGCCCGTGTAGAAGTCGCCCATGATCTCGCCCATGCCGGGCTGGATCTGGAGGGTGACGGAGAACCGGCCGCGGCCGTCGTCCACGACGGCTTCGGCGGCCTCGCCGCCGCCTTCCTTCCGGACGAACTCCAGCCCGCGCGGCAGGTGGTCCAGGAGGACAGGCAGCGCGGGGCGCCGCAGCGGCGGGGGCGCGTCACCGGGCTTCGGTTCGGAGTCGGCCGCGGGCAGGGAGGCCAGGGCCGGGCGCCACTTCGTCGACGTGACGAGCCGCTCCAGCTGCGCCGGCGTCAGCGGCGGATCGGTCCGGCTGATCGGGGCACCCTTCTCGGCGGCGGCGTTGTACTCGCTGGAATCGACCACGTAGCCCTCGCGCGTCACGAGCGTGGCCCGCCACGCCTTGGTGTCCTCGCGCCGGTCCGGGTACTCGTAGCCCTGGACCACCATCAGGCGGGAGCCGCCCGGCAGCTTCTTCGCGGTGCAGCCGTCCACGGGGACGGAACCGGTGGGCGGGCAGCTGGTCAGGTCGGCGGCTTCGCGGCCCTTCGGGTCCAGCCGCCAGAGGCCCACGGAGATGGCGGCCTTCCCCTTGCCGTCGTCGAAGACCCCGGAGACCATCGGCATGGGCTCGTCGGCGGTGCCGCGGGCCTCGACCCCCTCCAGGGTGCCGGCGGGCAGCAGGCTCTTGAAGACGGCGGTCAGTTGGGCCGCGGAGACCGCCTTGCCGGTTCCGGTACGGGTCGGTCCGCCGTCCCGGGACTTCTCCAACGGGGCGGGCGCGGCCACCCGCACCTCGTCTGCCCCGCCGACCAGGCCGGTGGCGAAGGCGCCGACCGTGACGGCACCGGCGAGCGCGAGGGCCCCACCGGCGACCACGGCGACCCGACGGCGCCGCACCAGCCGTCGCCCGCGCTGTTCACCACCGGCCACGAGGGCCGGGCGATCGGCCTCGAAGCCCTCCCCGGTGTGCCGGAGCGCTGCGCCGAGTTCGTCTTCGAAGGGCATGGGGCCGGGCCTTTCCACGAGGGGACGGGAGGAAGTCACAGGGGGAGCAAAGAGAAAGGAGAGGGGAGAGGGGAGAAGGGCCCCCGCTCAGGCCACCAGTTCCGGGAGCGAGCTGCCGCCGAGGTGTCCGCGCAGCCGGTTCAGGGCGCGGGTGGCCCGGCTCCGGACGGCGGCCGGACTGGCACCGAGGATCGCGGCGGTCTCCTCGATGCTGCGGTCCTCCCAGTAGCGCAGGACGACCACGGCGCGGTCCTTGGCCGGCAGCCGGGCCAGCGCGCCGAGCAGGGTCAACCGCAGGGCCGGGTCGGTGGTGGACGCGGGCCCCCGGTCGGGCAGTTCGTCCACCGGTCGCTCGGCGGTGGAGCGGCGGCGCTGGTGGGTGAGGAAGACCCGGACCAGGACGGTCTGCGCGTAGGCGGCCGGGTTGCCGATCCGCGCGATCCGCCCCCAGGTGAGGTACATCCGGCCCAGGGTCTCCTGCACCAGGTCCTCGGCGAGGTGGGTGTCACCGCTGGTCAGCAGGCAGGCCGACCGATAGAGATGACCCGTGCGGGCGTCCGCGAACTCGCGGAAGCCGTCCCTGCGCGACTGACCCATGTGCCCCCCTCAACTGTCCTTCACCTCTTTGACGCGCCGGCCCCCGACGGATGTTGCACCCCCGCGCCGAGGTTTTTCCGTCTCCGCTCACCGGCCTTCTCCGTCCGCCTCGACCACCCCTCCGGAACCCGCTCCTCCGGAATCCGACCCTCCGCAAGCGGCTCCTCCGGAAGCGCCCCACCATGGCCGAGAAAGGAGGGTGGTGGCCGGACCACCCCCGTTACCGGCGGTCACTCCGGGGCTCGTCCGCGGCCCCCCGCACGTCGGGACCGCCGGGCGGTGGCCCGGCCCCCTCCGGGGCCCCCAGGAGGGTGCTCCGCACACCTTCTGCGACCCGTGCGCAAACCGGAAGGGTGGTACCCCGGCGGCGGACCGGCCGCCGGGAAACGCAGGGGGAGACGTGAACAGGACGGACGGGCTGGGAGTCGTACCGCGACCGCACACCGGCGACGCCGGACCGGAGGCCGACGGGGCGGCCGGCCGCGGGACCGGTGGTCGGAGTCCCGGCCGAGCCGGGAACGGAACCGGCACCGGGTCGGGCACCCAGGAGTTCCACGACGCCCTGTTCGCCTCGCTCCCCCGCCGGGACCAGCGCCTGAAGGGCGAGCAGTACCTGCGCGGTCTGCGGGTGGCCCGCGGCCGCAAGTCCATCCGGAACATCGCCGCCCACCTCGGTGAGGCCGCGATGGAGCAGAGCCTCCACCACTTCATCTCCAGCTCCACCTGGGACTGGACCCCGGTGCGGGCCGCGCTGGCCGCCCGCGTGGCCGGCTCGGTGGCCCCGCACGCCCTGGTCGTGCAGCCGATGGCGATCGTGAAGACCGGCGAGCAGTCGGTGGGCGTGGACCGGGCCGTGGACCCGCGCACCGGCCACGCCTTCCGCGGCCAGACCGCCCTCGGCGTCTGGCAGACCGCTCCCTCCCTGAGCGTCCCCGTGCACTGGCGGCTGTACCTGCCGGACAGTTGGACCACCGACCCGCGGCGCCGCCGCCGCGCGGAGATCCCCGCCGAGGTCGGCGCGGAGTCCCTGGAGGAGAGCGCCGTGGCGGCGGCCCTGGAAGCCGTCCCGCTGGTGCCCGGACCGCGCCGGCCCGTCGTGCTGGACCTGCCGGTGAACCGCGCCGGGGCCGTGCTCCGGCAGTTCACCGCCGCCGGGGTGCCCGCGGTGGTGCGGATCACCGGGGAAGTCCGCTGCACCGTCGAGGACCCCTCCCTGCCCGGGTACGGGGGCGGACCGCTCCCGGCCCGCCAGGTGCTGGCCGGCGTACGGAGCCTGCGGCGGCCCGCCGCGTGGACCGACCCGGCCGACCCCGGGACCTCCCGCACCTCCCTGGTCACCACCGTCCGGGTGGGCCTGCCCGGCGGCTCCCCGACCAGCGCGGCCGGCGGCGGGGCGCTGCTGTTCGGCGAGTGGGCGGGGCCGCGCACGGGCCCCGGCGCCGACCCGTACGACGCCCCGACCGCCCTGTGGGTGACGAACACCGCCCGGGTCCGCGCCGAGACCCTGCTGCGGACCACCCGGCTGGCCGACCGGGCCACCCACGCCCTGGAGCACGGCGGGGACGCGGCGGGACTGCGCGATTTCGAGGGCCGCTCGTTCCGGGGCTGGCACCGGCACATCACGCTGGCCTCGGCGGCGCAGGCGCTGGCCGCGCTGGCGGAGCTGGAAGGGCAGCGCGAGCGGGCGGAGTCCGGCCCGCGGGTTCCGGTGCAGCGCCGGGCCGGCGGTGCGGCGCCGGCGGCGGGCCGGGCCACCCGGGCCGCGCTCCTCGCCCAGGCCGCGGAGCATCCGACGGGCCGGGCCGGGATGCCGGTGGCGGCCGGGGCCCGGCGGGGCTACCCCTCCGCGCTGTCGGCCTGACGGGGGCCGCGGCGCGGGCCGCCGTTGCGGTCCCGCAGCAGCTCGCGGGTGTGCAGCAGGCGCAGGGCGAGCTGGATCTCCAACGCCCGGGAGGGTTCCTGCCAGTCCGGGCCGAGGAGTTCGGTGAGCCGCTCCAGGCGCCGGGACACGGTGTTGGGGTGGACGTGCAGGATGCCCGCGGCCCGGGTGGGGCTGGCCTGGGAGGCGAAGTACGCCTCCAGGGTGCGGACCAGCTCGGCGTCCCGCTGCTCGTCGTAGCGGAGCACGGGGCCGAAGGTGGACTCGATGTAGCGGTCCACGTCCAGGTCGTCGGAGAGGAGCATGCCGAGGAAACCGAGGTCGCCGGTGGCCGCGGCGCTGCCCTCCGCCCCGAGGGCGATCAGCGCCTCCAGGGAGCGCTGGGCCTCCTCGTGGACCCCGCGGATCTCGGTCAGGGCCCGCGCCGGACCGGCCGATCCCACCGAGACGGGCTGCCCCAGGAGCGCCGACAGCTCTCGGTGGACGGCCGCGGCGGCGGCCGAGGGGTCCGGGTCCGGCAGCAGCAGCACGATGCAGCCGCCCCGTACGGTCTTCAGCCCCGACCGGCGATAGGCGTACAGCGAGGCCCAGGCCACGGCCTGGCCCTGTTCGCCGCCCTCGGGGCGGACCACGACCACGGAGTGCGGGGCCGTGGCCTCGATGCCGAGGCGGCGGGCGAGCTCGGCGAGGCGGCGCGGGGAGCGGGTGGTGCCGGCGAGGAGGTCGTCGAAGAGCTCGTCGCGGACCGGGCCCGCGGCCACGGCCTCGCTGCGCTGGAGCCTGAGCACGAGCGCGGCGGTGCGGCCCGCGTAGCCCAGGAACTCGCTCTCCTCGGCGGCCAGGGGGGTGCGGGCCCGCAGCAGCAGGACGCCCAGTTCCTCGCTGCCCGCGATGACGGGGCTGGCCCAGAGCTCTTCGGTGACGGCCACCGGGGCGCGCCCGGCGAGCGCCGCGAGGGACGCCTTGACCAGGGTCTCGGTGGGGATCCCGGCGAGCCCGACCGGCTCCCCGGGGGCCGTGGGGCCGGCGGGGTGCGCGGCGCCGGAGTGGGCCCGGCCGATCAGGGCCCGTCCGACCGGATCGTGCACGGACACGTCGCCGTCGAGGACCTCGCCGGTGAGGGCGGCGATCTCGCCGAGGTCGGTGCCGTCCACGACCATCGCGGCCAGCCGGTCCCGGGCCTCGGCGAGGGTGCGCAGCCGGGCGAGTGAGGCCCGTTCGCGGGCGCTGCGGCGGGAGAGCTCGGCCAGTTCGGTCTTGGTGCGGTCCATCAGCCGGGCCTTGGCCAGGGCGACGGCGGCCAGGTCGGCGAGGGAGCGCATGAGGCTCACCTCGTCGGGGGTGAAGTGCCGGAGCTTGCGGTCGGCCCCGTAGAGGGCGCCGACGGTGCTGCTGCCCTGGCAGAGCGGCACGGCGAGGATGGCGCGCAGGCCCTCGGCGCGGACCACCTCGTCGATCCGCTCGGAGTGCGGGAAGCTCGTGTCGTTGAGGTAGTCGGCGGACCAGAAGGGGGCCCGCTTGTCCTGGGCGGTCTCGCCGAGGCCGTGTCCGGTGTCGATCTGGAGGCCGACGTTGAACATGGTGGTCTCGCCGTCCGAGGAGTGGACGTACGAGCCGCCCTCGGGCTTGCGCAGGCTGATGTAGGCCATGTCGAAGCCGAGCAGCCGGCGGGCCCGGACGGTGATCATGCTGAGCAGGCCGTCGAGGTCGTAGGGCGAGGTCAGGTCGCGGGCGGTGTCCACCAGGGCGGCCATGCCGGATTCGCGGCGGCGGCGCTGGTCGGCAGAGGCGTGCACGGTGAGGCCGAGCTGCACGGCCTCGTCGAGGGCGGCGAGCCCTTCCGGGGTGTTTCCGGTGGCGTTCCGGGCCGCTCGCACGAGATCGTCGAAGCGCTCGCGCGGGGCCTCCTGGGCGAGCAGCGCGAGCACGGACAGCGCACCGGCGTCCTCGGTCGCGAACGCCTCATGCCATATCACGCAAAGCACCTCAGAATACGGCAAAATTTGGGTCAAATTGGCCCTGGATCGTAAGATACCGCACCCTGGGACCTTAGGTGGCTGGGGTGAACGCGAACAGTGTGGCGCGGGCACCGTCACCGGCGGCGAGAGTGTCACCCGCACACCTTCCCGCCGCCGCGGAAACCCGGTCACGATGGCCGGGGGGCAACCGGAGGATGGAAGTCCGCCGGCGACACAGGGGTGGGACATGACACAGATCACAAGCTACGTGCGGTCGCTGGAACGCAGCCGCACCGCGCGCACCCGCGAGGACCGGCCACCGACCTTCACCCTCTTCGGCCGCACCTGGGACCTCCTCGACGACGTCTTCGCACCCCCCTTCTCCCGCTCCACCTCCGTGGCCATGACCCTGCTCGGACTCACCGAGGAGCTCACCCCCCGCACCGGCTCCTTCCTGGAGATCGGCTGCGGCACCGGCACCATCGCCGTCTCCGCCGCCCTCGCGGGCTGCGACCGGGTCACCGCCGCCGACATCAACCCGCAGGCCGTGGCCAACACCGTCCTGAACGCCCGCCGCCACCGCGTCTCCGACCGGCTGAGCAGCGTCCACGGCGACCTCTTCGACGCCCTCGCCCCCGAGGAGCGCTTCGACACCGTCTACTGGCACTCCAACTTCGTCCTCGCCCCCGAGGACCACGAGTACGAGCACGCCCACGACCGGGCCTACGTCGACCCCGGCTACCGCGCCCACGAGCGCTACCTCGCCCAGGGCCCCCGGCGCCTCACCCCCGGCGGCCGGCAGCTCCTGCACTTCAGCGACCGCGGCGACCTGGACCTGCTGCACTCCCTCGCCGCCCGGCACGGGCGCGCGCTCCACCTCCTGGACAGCCTCCGCGACACGGACGGCGAGGACACCGTCGAGCACCTGCTCTTCGAGGTCCGCGCCGCGGAGTCCGGCGCGGGCGCGGGCCGGGTCTCCGGCGGGGGCGCGGGCGACGGGACCGCGGCATCCGAGGCCGCCGCCGGGCCCGCGGCCGGTGCGCAGGGTGACCGGCCGGGCGCCGATGGGGACGGTGACGGGCCGGGCGGAGCCGCGTACCGTGGTGGTGTGGGCCCGGCGGGGAGCTGACCGGCGCCCCCACCCGGCCGCGGCCCGGCCCTCCCGGTCTGTACGGCGACCTGACCACCGCCCTCACACCGCTCCCGCCCGAAAGTCCGAATCGCTGTGCGCACCCTGCTCGTCGACAACTACGACTCCTTCACCTACAACCTGTTCCACTACCTCGCCGAGGTGAGCGGCCACGAGCCGGTGGTCCTGCGCAACGACGACTCCGGCTGGGACGTGGCCGACCTGCGGGAGTTCGACAACGTCGTGCTCTCCCCGGGACCGGGCCACCCGGCCGTGCCGGCGGACTTCGGGATCTGCCGCGAGATCCTCGCCGACGGCTCCCTGCCCACCCTGGGCGTCTGCCTGGGCCACCAGGGGGCGGCACTGCTGTACGGGGCGACGGTGGAGCGGGCCCCCGAGCCGCGGCACGGCCGCCTCTCCCCCGTGCACCACCACGGCACCGGACTGTTCGCGGGCCTGCCCTCGCCCTTCGAGGTGGTCCGCTACCACTCCCTCGCCGTGACCGACCTCCCCGAGGAGCTGACCCCCTCCGCCTGGACCGAGGACGGGGTGCTGATGGGCTTCGAGCACCGCGAACGCCCGCTGTGGGGGCTCCAGTTCCACCCCGAGTCCATACTCACCCGGCACGGCCACGACCTGCTGCGCAACTTCACCCGCCTCACCACCGCCTGGCACGCGGCCCGCCCCGCCCGACCCGCCCCCGTGACCCACCGGCCGTCGGCCGTCGCCCCGGGCACCCGCCCCGCCCGACCCCGCCCCGCCGAGCCCGTCCGCAAGCTGCGGGTGCTCGCCGAGCAGCTCCCCACGGCCTGGGACGAGGAGACCGTCTACGCCCACCTGTACGGGGCGACGGCGCGGGACGCGCACCGGGACGGCACCACGGAGATCACCGAGATCACCGCGATCACCGCATCCGGTCGCGCCGCCGGTTCGGCCGTCGGTCCGGGTCGCGGTGACCATCCCTTCTGGCTGGACGGCTCCGGCCCCGACGCCGAGGCCGCCCGCTACTCCGTCATGGGCGACGCCTCCGGACCGCTGGCCCGGGTGGCCAGGGCCCGCGTCGCCGACGGCACCGTCACCGTGCGCTCGGCCGGCGGGACCTCGACGGTCCACTCCGGGCTCTTCGACTGGCTGGACCGCGACCTGGCCGGCCTCCACACCGAACTCCCGCCCACCACCGCCCCGTTCGCCCTGGGCTGGGTGGGCTACCTGGGCTACGAGCTGAAGGCGGAGTGCGGCGGGACGGCCGCCCACCCCGCCGAGGACCCCGACGCCACCCTGGTCTTCACCGACCGCGCCCTGGTCTTCGACCACCACGCGGGCACCACCACCCTGCTCGCCCTCGCCGAGGAGGACACCGCCGACCCGGCCCGCACCGGGGAGGCCGCCGCCCGCGCGTGGCTGGACCGCACCGCCGCCCGACTCGCCGCCCTGACCGGGCTCCCGCCCGCCCCCGCACCGCGACCGGCCCCACTGCCCGGCCTCGCCCTGCGCCACGACCGCGCGGCCTACCTGGGGCTGATCGACACCTGCCACGAGCAGATCGCGGCCGGGGAGACCTATGAGGTCTGCCTCACCAACATGGCGGCGACCGGCGGGGAGTTGGACCCCTGGGAGGGCTACCGCACCCTGCGCCGCCTGAGCCCGGCCCCGTACGGCGCCCTGCTGGACTTCGACGGCCTCGCGGTGCTCAGCACCTCTCCCGAAAGGTTCCTGCGGATCGACCCGGACGGCACCGCCGAGTCCAAGCCGATCAAGGGCACCCGCCCCCGCGGCGCCACTCCCGAGGAGGACGCGGCCCTGGCCGCGGGCCTGCTCGCGGACGAGAAGGACCGCGCCGAGAACCTCATGATCGTGGACCTGGTCCGCAACGACCTCGGCCGGCACGCGGAGATCGGCTCCGTGGACGCCGGGCGGATCTTCCGCGTCGAGTCCTACGCGACCGTGCACCAGCTCGTGAGCACCGTACGCGCCCGGCTACGGCCCGACCGGACCGCCGTGGACTGCGTCCGCGCGGCCTTCCCGGCGGGCTCCATGACCGGCGCCCCCAAGATCCGCACCATGCAGCTCATCGACAGCCTGGAGCAGGGCCCGCGCGGGGTGTACTCCGGCGCCATCGGCTACTTCTCCCTGTCCGGCGGCGCCGACCTGAGCGTGGCCATCCGCACCGCGGTGGTCACCCCCGGACGGGTCCGGTACGGAGTCGGCGGCGCCGTCGTGGCGCTCTCCGACCCCGCGGAGGAGTTCGAGGAGACCGCGGTGAAGGCGGCCCCGCTGCTCGCCCTCACCGGGGACGGATTCCCCGGGCGCGCCCCGCGCTGAGCACGGGCGCCGTCCACACCTCCTGTACAGGGGGGCAGGAGGTGCGGCGCGACGATCGCCCCCCGGCCGGAACGGCGGTCCGGTGGGCGCTCGGGTGTCCTCGACTCCTGGACGTACCCCACGTTGCCGCGTTCACGGGCCCCGGAACAACCGCAACCGGAACATTCCGTCAGGTCCGGGCCTCCCAAGCGGAACCCGTCCGGAATCCACCCCTCCCCGTCCGGATCCCAACGGGGACGGCACCCACGTCATGCCCGGCGGGCCTTCGGGGCGCGGGGGCGGAGGGCGGAGCCCCCGCAGGGCCCGGCCCGAACCGCCGCGGCGCTACTTCCCCAGCTCGTGGAAGTACACGTGGAAGGGATCCCGCTCGAACCCCTCCGCCTCGTACAGCGCCTGCGCCACCCGGTTCTCGTACCCGGTCTCCAGGGTCACGGCACTCACCCCGGCCGCCCGGCCCCGGTCCAGGACCTCCCGCAGCAGCGCCCTCCCCGCCCCGGTCCGCCGCCCCTCCGGAGCCACGTACAGGTCGTTGAGCAGCCAGGACGGCGCCAGCGCGAGGGAGGACCAGGTCGGATA
Organism: Streptomyces sp. NPDC097619; assembly: GCF_040302735.1. Taxonomy (NCBI): domain Bacteria; kingdom Bacillati; phylum Actinomycetota; class Actinomycetes; order Kitasatosporales; family Streptomycetaceae; genus Streptomyces; species Streptomyces sp. NPDC097619. The sequence continues at coordinate 9,801 of NZ_JBEOSD010000089.1, forward strand.
GACCTGCGCGAAGCCGATCGCCCGCCCGTCGCCGTCCTCGGCGAGGAGCACGAAGGAGTCGCCGGCCCGGATCCGCTCCTCCAGGTACCGCCGCGGGGCCTCGGGGTCCGCCACGGCCACCTCGTAGAACTCCAGGTACCCCCGGAAGAGCCCGGCCACGGCCCCCAGATCGGCCTCCTCGGCCGTCCGCACGTTCACCTCGGCACCCATGCCCGCACCTCTCCTCCACCGGGAGCGCCCCGGCCGCCGTTCCGCTCCCCGGACCCTACGTCCCACCCACCCCGACCGCCCTTCCCGTCCCGCCTTTCGGACGTCCTCGGACGCCCTCGGACGTCGACGAGCCCGCCCCGATCAGCCGGACGGGGCATCGGCCGGCGGGGACCGCCGGGCGCGGATCACGGGTCACAGGGGCACCGGTGCGGAGCCCGACGGAACCGGCACGCGGCACTCGGCACTCGGCACTCGGCATCCAAGGCAGCACCCCACAAAGCGGGGGCGAAGTCCCGGAGGTGGCGAAGGCGACGAAGGCGGACCTAGCAGGAGGGACCGTGGAACCGGACCATCTCCCACCGCTCGTCGCCGGCTTCGCCGGGGAACGCCATCAGCGGATCGGCTCCACAGGACCGCACCCGCTCGGACCACCCGGTCCCCGCCGACTGCGCCGGGCCCGGCCACTCGCCCTCGTCCTCGGCTCCCGAGACCAGCCCGAACAAGCCACCTTCGTACTCCATCACCTGAACCCCCGTCAGTTATGCGATGTAGCCCCAATTACCGTACGCCCAGAAGCACTTCCTCGGAAACCTCCGCCAGACAACCCCTGACGGCCCCAGAAAACTACCCCCCGGACCCCCTGGATCCCCGTTCTACCAGCGATCTTCGTCAGGTCCTGCCACACCTCGAACGCCCGCCGGCCACCCACCCGCTACCGCGAGTAACGGAAACGCCACGCCCTCCCCGCGCCCCCACCCCACTCCCGCACTCCCGCCGACCGACCGAATCACGCCAATCACCTGCACAGCCACCCACCACCCCACCCGCCCCATTCCACCCACGCCGCTCACTCCCACCCCACCCCCGCTCACCCTTGGTAGCGAAAACGGCCCCACCCCGTCCCCTCAAACCCCGTCCCCACGTTCCCGATCCATGAGACGGAATCCCTCCCTCACCCCCGAGCCCCCTCCTCCCACCCCCACTCCCCGCCCCACCCCGCCGAGCGCAGCGACACCCGAACGGAAGGCTCCCGACAACCCCTCGCTGCGGCGAGCGGGCACCACGGCATTCCCCTGCGGCGCCCTCGCGGCCCTGCTCGCCTTCGCCGTCCTCCCCGGCCTCCCGCACGTGATCGACGGGGGTGCCCTGATCGCGTCCACGGCCGTCGGCGCCCTCACCCGCCACCTCCGCCTCCGACGGCTGCGCGAGGTCGGGCGGGTCCATCGGGAAGCTCCGCGCCCTCCTCGGCGCTGAAGATCACGGCCCAGGACACCACCGAAGGAGCGCCCCCTCATGCCGCACCCGGGAACCCCGCACCTCACCCCACCCACAGCAGCCCCGTCCGCCCCCACCACCACAGCCACCGCCGTCCCCACCCCGCCCCCGGTGGTCAGCAGCACCCCCGGTTCCTTCCCCCACGCGGTCCTGGCCGACCGCCACCCCGCCCTCATCCGACAGGTCCGCGAGGCCCACCCGTACGGCCCCCGCGAGCACCGCGCCCTGGACGCCCTGCTGGAGGAGATCACCGACGGCGTGATCGGGCCCCCGGACCCCGCCACCCCCGGCCACGGCGCCTGGACCGCCTGGGGCCGCGAGCACATCGGGCGCTCCTGGTTCGAGGTCCCCTTCCTCTGGGCGGAGAGCTACTTCTACCGCCGCCTCCTCGACGCGGTCGGCCACGCCGTCCCCGGCCCCTGGCAGGGCATCGACCCCTTCGGCCCCCTCAAGCGGGCGGAGCTGACCGGCGCCACCGTCACCGAGGAACTCCGCGCCCTGGACGCCCTCGCCGACGCCACGCCCACCGAGCGCGCCGGCGCCCTCCTCCACGCCTCGCTCTGGGGCAACCGCGCCGACCTCGGCTTCGCCCTCACACCCGCCCCCACCGCCACGCCCACTCCCACCGCCGCGCCCGCCGGCACCCCGGAGACCCCCGCCCCCGCCCTGGTCGCCGACGACAGCGCCCTCCTGTGGAGCCTGCTGCCCGCCGGAGGCGGCGGCACCGTGGCCGTCCTCGCCGACAACGCCGGCCGGGAGCTGATCCCCGACCTGCTCCTGATCGACCACCTCCTGGAACACGGCCACGCCGACCGTGCCGTCCTCCACGTGAAGCCCCACCCGTACTTCGTCTCGGACGCCACGACCGCCGACGTCTCCGACGCCCTCCACCGCCTCACCTCGGCCCCGGGCGAAGCCGGCCGCACCGGCACCCGCCTCTGGCGGGCCGCGACCTCCGGACGCCTCACCCTCCGCGCCCACCCCTTCGCCTGCGCCCCGCTCCCCTACCACCACATGCCGCGGGACCTCCGCGCCGAACTGGCCGAGGCCCGCCTCACCCTCGTCAAGGGCGACCTCAACTACCGCCGCCTGGTGGGCGACCACCACTGGGACCCCACCACCCCCTTCACCACCCTCACCGCCCACTTCCCCGGCCCGGTGGCCGCCCTCCGCACCCTCAAATCCGACGTGATCACGGGCCTCGCCCCCACCACCCTCGCCGCCCTCGACTCCTCCCCCACCCCCTGGCGCACGAAGGGCACCCACGCCGTCATCCAGACCCGCCCCTGAGCCCCTGGTCAGGGCACCCGGATTGACCCTGTAGACTTGGCGCCGCTGCTGATGCGAACCTTCCCCGCGAAGGTGATCTCCGCAGCTTGCCGCCTTAGCTCAGTTGGCCAGAGCAACGCACTCGTAATGCGTAGGTCTCGGGTTCGAATCCCGAAGGCGGCTCAGAGAGACCCCGGGTCATGTCATGTGACCTGGGGTTCTTTGTGTTTCCGGGTGGTTCCGGCTCCCGTCCGCGGCTGTGTCCTCGCACGGGGGCCGGGGAAGGCGCCGATGGGGGCCGCCTTCCCCGGCTCGGGCGGGGTCAGCAGCGCTTGCCGTTGCGGGGGGCCTCGCCCTCCAGGAGGTAGGTGTTGATCGCGGTGTCGATGCAGTCGCTGCCGCGGCCGTACGCGGTGTGGCCGTCGCCGTCGTAGGTGAGGAGGACGCCGGAGTCGAGCTGGTCGGCGAGGGACTCGGCCCAGGCGTAGGGGGTCGCCGGGTCGCGGGTGGTGCCGACGACCAGGAGCGGCGGGGCGCCCTCGGCGCGGATTCGGTGGGGGCTGCCGGTGGCCTTCTCCGGCCAGTACGTGCAGTTCAGGGAGGCCCAGGCGAAGCCGGCGCCGAAGACCGGGGACGCCTTCTCGAAGGAGGGCACGGCGGCCTCGACGGCCTCGGGGCCGCTGAACGCCGCCGGGAGGTCGAGGCAGTTGACGGCGGCGTTGGCGAACATCAGGTTGGCGTAGCTGCCGTTCGGCTCGCGCTCGTAGTAACTGTCGGCGAGGGCCAGGAGGCCCTTGCCGTCGCCCTGCTGCGCCTGAGTGATCGCCTCGCGCAGCTGCGGCCAGGCGCTCTCGTCGTACATGGCCGCGATGACGCCCGTGGTGGCCAGGGACTCGCCGAGCTTGCGGCTCTCGCCGGTGGGGACCGGCCGGGCGTCGAGCTCCTTGAAGAACGCCTTCAGGTTGCGGGTGGCCTCGTCGGGACCGCCGGTCCCGAGCGGGCAGTCCGTCTGGGCGGCGCAGTCCTTGGCGAAGGAGCGGAAGGCCGTCTCGAAGCCGGCGGTCTGGTCCCGGTTCAGCTCGATGGCCGTCCGGGATGGGTCCATGGCCCCGTCGAGGACGAGCCGTCCGGCCCGGTGCGGGAAGAGCTCGGCGTAGGTGGCGCCGAGGAAGGTGCCGTAGGAGGCACCGACGTAGTTCAGCTTCTCGTCGCCGACGAGGGCGCGGACCAGGTCCATGTCCTTGGCCGCCTCGACGGTGGAGACGTGCGGCAGCACCCGCCCGGAGCGCCGCTCGCAGCCCGCCGCGAACTCCTCGTAGGCCGTGACCAGCGCCCTTCGCTCGGCCGCGTCGTCGGGGGTTTGGTCCACCTGTGTGTACGCGTCCATCTGGGGCCCGGTCAGGCACTCGACGGGCTCGCTGCGGGCCACGCCGCGCGGGTCCACGGCCACGATGTCGTAGCGGGCGCGGACCGGGGCCGGGTAGCCGATGCCCGCGTACGCCTGGAGGTACCCGATCGCGGAACCGCCCGGTCCGCCGGGGTTGACCAGCAGCGAGCCGAGGCGCTTCCCGGGGCCCGTGGCCTTCTTGCGGGCCACGGCCAGCCGAATGTCCTGGGCGTTGCCCGCTTCCGCCGCGGCGTAGTCGAGGGGGGCCTTGACCGTGGCGCACTCGAAGCCGGGCACGCCGCAGGCCCGCCAGGCGACCTTCTGGTCGTAGTACGGGCGCAGGGCGGCGGGCACGGCGGTGGAACGGGCCGCGGCCCCGGAGGGGTCCCCGGCGGTCATCGCGCCGGTGGAGGCGGCGGTCCGCAGGCCGGTGTCGGCGGCGGTGCAGGCGGTCACGGAGGCGAGGAGGCCCGCTGCGGCGAGCAGGGATCCGGTGGTGCGCAGCAGGCGCCTGGTGTCCATTCCGGGAGACTAACCGCAGGTGGCCGCGCCATGCCCGGCCGGAGCCGCGCCCTTGCCCGTACGAGTGAACCGGTCGGGCGGCACCCTGACAGCGGCCCCTCCGACGCGTCGCTCCCGTTCCGACGCCGCCGAACCCGGCTCGTCAGCCGTCCCGTCACCCGACCCCGTCAGCCCGCCCGTCGCCTCATCCGTCAGCCGACCCAGCCGGTCCGTCAGCCGGCTCGCAGGGCCATCGTCATCGCCTCCACCGCCAGCAGCGGGGCGACGTTGCGGTCCAGCGCGTCACGGCACCGGATGATCGCCTCGATGCGGCGCAGGGTCGGCTCCGGGCCGGAGGCGCGGGCGATGCGGTCCAGGTCGGCCCGTTTGTCCTCGTTGGCGATGGCGATGCCGGAGCCGAGCTGGAGGGCGAGGACGTCGCGGTAGAAGCCGGTGAGGTCGGTGAGGGCGAGGTCGAGGCTGTCGCGCTGGGTGCGGGTCCGGCGCCGCTTCTGCTTCTCCTCCAGCTCCTTCATGACCCCGGCGGTGCCGCGCGGCATCCGTCCGCCCGTACCGGCGGCGGCGCCGAGGGCGGCCCGGAGCTCCTCGGTCTCCTTGCCGTCGATCTCCTCGGCCATCTGCTTGGCGTCCTCGGCGGCGGCGTCCACCAACTCCTGGGCGGCCTTCAGGCAGGCCCCGACGTCGTCCACCCGGAGCGGGACCTTCAGGACCGTGGCGCGGCGCGTCCGGGCGCCCTCGTCGGTGGCGAGTCGGCGGGCGCGCTCCACGTGGCCCTGGGTGGCGCGGGCGGCTGCCAGGGCGGCCGCGGGCTCGACGCCGTCCCGCCGCACGAGCATGTCGGCGACCGCGGAGACGGTGGGGGTGCTCAGGTTGAGGTGGCGGCAGCGGGAGCGGATGGTGGGGAGCACGTCCTCCACGGAGGGGGCGCAGAGCAGCCAGACCGTGCGGGGCGCGGGCTCCTCCACGGCCTTGAGGACGGCGTTGGCCGACTTCTCGTTGAGCCGCTCCGCGTCCTCGACGAGGATCACCTGCCAGCGGCCCGTGGCCGGGGAGGTGTAGGACTTGCGGACGGTGTCCCGCATGTCGTCCACGAGGATCTGGCTGCCGACCGCGGCGACGGTGGAGACGTCCGCGTGCGTGCGGACCATGGTGGTGTGGCAGCCGTCGCAGAAGCCACAGCCGGGCTCGCCGCCGAGGGCGCGGTCGGGGCTGGTGCACTGGAGGGCGGCCGCGAAGGCGCGGGCGGCGGTGGCGGGCCCGGAGCCGGGCGGGCCGGTGAAGAGCCAGGCGTGCGTCATCTTGGAGGCGGCGGGCGCCGGCCTGCCCTCCTCGATGGCCGTGACGAGCGCGTCGGCGTCCCGGGCGGCCGCGGCGAGCTGCCCCTGTACCCGCTCCTGGCCCACCAGGTCGTCCCACACCGGCATCTGCCGCACCTTTCCTCGGGTCCCCGCCGGTCGCTGCCCGGCCGACGCGGCCCTCCCCATTGTGTCGCGCCCCGCCGACAGTCGGGCCCGCGGTGCGAACCGCCCCCGGCACCCGACCACCCGTCACCCGTCATCCGTCACCAGGACCGGATCCCGGGACCCAGCATCCGGCGACCCATCGGACGGCGGCCCACCGTCCGACGACCCACCGGACGAACGACGCGCGGGAGCCGTGGGGCGCCGTGCCCCGCGACTCCCGCGTCCGTGTTCCTGTCAGCGGCGGCGCCAGCGTCCCCGGCCGGACCCTCCGTCGCCGCCGTCGCCCGCATCGTCGCCACCCGCGCCGGCCTCCGGCCCGCCGTCCCGGCCCCGTCCGGCGGCGCGCTCCGCGGGGTCCCCGTCGGAGTGTCGCCCCAGCAGTTCGTCGGCCAGCGTGGGCAGGTCGTCGAGCGGGGTCTCCTCGGCCCAGTCCGAGCGCCGTCGCGGGCGACCGGACTCGTCGACCTCGACCTGCGGGAGCTCGCGCGTCCGCTCGTTGGCCCCTTCGGGGGCGGCGGGGGCGGCGGGCCCGTCCCGGAAGAAGCCCTGTGGCACCCGGTCGGCCGGGGCGTCCGGGCGGACCGGCGGCAGGACGGCGGTCTCGTCGACCTCCCGCACCGGCGGCAGGACAGCCGTTTCGTCGACCTCCCGGACCGGAGGCAGCACCGAGGTCTCGGCCGCCGGGTCCACCACGGGCACCGGAACGGTCTGCGTGATCTCGTCGGGGCTGACCACCGGGGTCTCCACGGTGACGGCCTCGTCGGCCGGCACCCCGTCCGCCGACCCGGCCCCGGCACGGCCACGCGACCCGCCACCAGCACCGGCACCAGCACCAGCACCAGCACCGGCGCCGGCGCCGGCGCCGGCGCCAGCCGTACGGTCCCGCTCCTCCGCCCGGCGGGGATCGGAGTCCCGCGCCGGCCCGGAGTCCTTGCTCAGTGAGGTCCGCCCCGGCGCACCCGCCGCCGTCGCCGCGGCCGCTTCCGCCGCCGCCTTGGCCGCCGCCGTCGCCGCGGCCGCCGCCGAAGCCGCCGCGGCGGCCTCCGCCAGGCGCCGCGCCTGCTCGGCCTTCAGCAGGGCCTCCTCGGCCTTGCGCTGCTTTTCGAGGCGGCGCTCCTCGGCCTCGGCCCGCAGTCGGGCCTCCTCCGCGGCCTCCCGGGCCAGCCGCTCCGTCTCCGCGGCGCGGGCCCGCTCCTCGGCCTCGCGCCGGACGCGCTCCGCCTCGGCGCGCAGCCGCGCCTCCTCCTCGGCCTTGCGGCGGGCCTCCTCGGCGGCCAGTCGGGCCTGCTCGGCCTCGCGCGCCTTGCGGGCCTCCTCCTCGGCGCGCAGCCGGGCGGCCTCCTCGGCCTCCCGCCGGGCCTGTTCGGCCGCGAGACGCTCCGCCTCCTGGCGCTGCCGCTCGGCCTCGGCCCGCTGCCGGGCCTCCTCCTCGGCGCGGGCCTTCTCCTCGGCGGCGAGCCGGGCCCGCTCCTCCTCGGCCTTGCGCCGCGCCTCCTCCTCGGCCTTGCGGGCCTCTTCCTCGGCCTTGCGGCGGGCCTCCTCGGCGGCGAGGCGCTCGGCCTCGGAGAGCGGGAGCATGCGGTCCAGCCGGTGGCGGACCACCGTGGACACCGCTTCCGCCTCCTGACCGGCGTCGACCACCAGGTAGCGCCCCGGATCGGCGGCGGCCAGCGTCAGGAAGCCCGAGCGGACCCGCTGGTGGAACTCCGCGGGCTCGGACTCCAGCCGGTCGGGGGCCTCGGTGAACCGCTCCCGGGCCGCCTCCGGCGACACGTCCAGCAGCACCGTCAGGTGCGGGACGAGCCCGTCCGTGGCCCACCGCGAGATCCGCGCGATCTCGGTCGGGGAGAGGTCCCGGCCCGCGCCCTGGTAGGCGACCGAGGAGTCGATGTAGCGGTCCGAGATGACCACCGCGCCCCGCTCCAGGGCAGGACGTACGACGCTGTCCACGTGCTCCGCGCGGTCCGCCGCGTACAGCAGGGCCTCGGCGCGGTTGGACAGGCCCGCGGAGGACACGTCGAGCAGGATCGAGCGCAGTCGCTTGCCGACGGGAGTGGCGCCCGGTTCGCGGGTCACGACGACCTCGTGGCCCTTGCTGCGGATCCACTCGGCCATGGCGTTGACCTGCGTGGACTTCCCGGCGCCGTCGCCGCCCTCGAAGGCGATGAAGAAGCCGGTGGCGGCGGGGGCCTGGGCCGGCTCGCCGCCGCGCAGCGCGTCGCGCAGGTCCCGGCGCAGCGGTACGCCCTGCCGGTCGTCGGTGCGGGCGAGGACGATCACGGCCACGGGCAGCAGCAGGGCCCCCGCGAGCATGAGGGTGAACGCGGCCCCGCCGTGCGCGAGGACGGTGTCGCCGCCGGAGAGCCGGTGCGGTCCGATCGCGGCGGCGAGCAGCGGCGCTCCGAGGGCGCCGAGGGCGACGGCGAGGCGGACGACGGCGTGCAGGTGCTCGGTGATCCGGGGCCGCCGCAGCTCCTCCGTCTCCTGGTCGAGCAGGGTGTGCCCGGTGTTCGCGGCCAGTCCGGCGCCGGTGCCGGCGAGGAGGGCGAGGAAGAGGGCGGTGGCGGTGTCCGCGACGAGCCCCATCGCGAGCAGGGCGAAACCGGTGGTCGCGATCGCCAGGGCCAGCAGACGGCGGCGCGAGAAGCCGGGCAGGACGCGGCCGGACTGCCCGATCCGGATCCCGAGGGCGGTGCCGCCGGTGAGGGCGAGGACGAGCAGGGCGAAGGCCACCGGCCCGGCCCCGAGGTCGTCGGCGTGCAGGGCGGCCAGGGCCACGGCCGCCGCGACGGCGGCGGCCACCGCGGCGCAGGCCAGGACGAGCAGCGGTACGGCCCCCGTGCGGCCCTTCTCCGGCTTGTCCTCGTGGACCGGGCGGCGCAGCCCCTCCAGCGGGGACCGCGGGCGCGGGGTGGCGGTGTCGGGGAACATCAGCGGGAAGAGCAGCGAGGCGGAGGCCGCGAACAGGCCCGCCGCCACGTACGAGCCGAGGGCGGCCTGGTTCTCCGCGAACCAGTCCAGCCATACGGCCAGCAGCTTGCCGAAGAGTCCGGCGACCACCAGGACGGCCGCGGCCAGCGGCAGCGACAGGAACGCGGTGCGCAGGGTCAGCCTGCGGAGGGCGCCCAAATGGTCCGGGAGGGGGCGCACGGCCGTGCCCTCCGGGCGGGGCCCGGGCAGCAGGGCGGGGGCGGCGCTCTCCTCGGCGAGGGTCCACAGCCGTTCGGCGACCCCGGAGACGAAGCCGGTGACGAGGACCATGGTCAGGGCCTGGTCGGGCACCCAGATCAGCCACAGCGGCGCGATGACGAAGAGGGCCATCCGCAGCCCGTCCGCGCCGATCATGGTCCAGCGGCGGTCCAGTCGGCCGCCGGGTCCGATGAGGTTCGCGAGCGGGCCGAGGAGCACGGCCCCGCACAGCAGCGTGGCGAGCACGCGGACGCCGAGCACCGCGGCGACCGCGAAGGCCGCCCCCCGGTACCCGCCGCCGAAGGAGTCCTCGGACACCGCCGCCTGGAAGGCCAGCAGGACCAGCACCAGCACGGCCAGGGCGTCCGCGGTGCCGCTGACGAGTCGGGCGCTCCACAGCCGCCGCAGCGCCGGATAGCGCAGCAGCGAGCGGACCGCCCGCTCGCGGGAGTCCGCGGCGAGGGCTTCGTCGTAGGCGGTGTTCACGACCGTGGGCTGCTCGGTTCGCGTCATCCGCCCAGCCTATCCGCAAGGCCACGGGCCCCGTCCCGCCGGCGCGGGAGCCCTCCGGCACGCCCGGACGGAGCCGGTCCCGACCGGGGTTCGGAGTCGGAACACGGGGCAGGAGGGCGCGGAGGCGGACGTGGACGGAAGGCGGGCGGACCTGGGCGGACGGAGGCGGAAGGCGGAAGGCGGGGTGCGAGGCAGGGCGGAGTGCGGCGGGCCGCCCCGCGCCCGGGAGCTGTTCGCCCTCCGGGTGCGGGGCGGCCCGCCCCTGGTCCCGCGCCGGCTGACCTTCCGCCGGCCGCCGGCCCCTGCTTCCCGCCACTCCACGGCCGGACCTCGGTCGGCCTTCGACCGACCTTCGGCCAGTGCCCGGTGAGTCCCCGGTCAGCCCTCGGCCGGTCCCGGTCCGTCCCGGTCAGTCCTCGGTCGAGGTGGCCGCCACGGCGGTCTTCGCCGCAGCCGTCTTGGCCGGGGCCTTCTTCGCCGCGGTCTTCTTCGCGGCCGCGGTCGTCTTCTTCGCGGCCGTCTTCTTGGCCGCCGTCTTCTTGGCGGCCGTGGCCGTGGTGGTCTTCTTGGCCGCGGCCTTCTTCGCCGGGGCCTTCTTGGCGGTCTTCTTCGCCGGACCCTTGGCACGCTTCTCGGCGAGCAGCTCGTAGCCGCGCTCCGGCGTGATGGTCTCGACGTCGTCGTCCCGCCGCAGGGTGGCGTTGGTCTCGCCGTCCGTCACGTACGGGCCGAAGCGACCGTCCTTGACGACCACCGGGCGCTCGCTGACCGGGTCGGTGCCCAGCTCCTTGAGCGGCGGCTTGGCCGCGGCCCGCCCGCGGACCTTCGGCTGGGCGTAGATCGCCAGCGCCTCGTCCAGGGTGATCGTGAAGAGCTGGTCCTCGGTCTCCAGGGAGCGCGAGTCCGTGCCCTTCTTCAGGTACGGGCCGTAGCGGCCGTTCTGCGCGGTGATCTCCACGCCCTCGGCGTCCGCCCCGACCGTGCGCGGCAGGGACATCAGCTTGAGGGCCTCGTCGAGGGTGACCGTGTCCAGGGACATGGACTTGAAGAGGGAGGCGGTGCGCGGCTTGACGGCGTTCTTGCCGGTCTTGGGGGTGCCCTCGGGCAGGATCTCGGTCACGTAGGGGCCGTAGCGGCCGTCCTTCGCGACGATCTCGTTGCCGCTGACCGGGTCCTTGCCCAGGGCGAACTCGCCGCTCGGCTTCGCGAACAGCTCCTCCGCGTACTCCACCGTCAGTTCGTCGGGCGCGAGGTCGTCGGGCACGTCGGCGCGCTGGTGGCCCTCCGCGTCCTTCTCGCCGCGCTCCACGTAGGGACCGTAGCGGCCCACCCGCAGGACGACGCCGTCGCCGACGGGGAAGGAGGAGATCTCGCGGGCGTCGATCGCTCCGAGGTCGGTGACCAGTTCCTTCAGGCCGCCGAGGTGGTCCCCGTCGCCGTTGCCGGCGGCGGAGGCGTCGCCCGCGCCGGGCTCCTCGCCGCCGAAGTAGAAGCGCTTCAGCCACGGGACGGACTGGGCCTCACCGCGGGCGATGCGGTCGAGGTCGTCCTCCATCTTGGCGGTGAAGTCGTAGTCGACGAGCCGGCCGAAGTGCTTCTCCAGGAGGTTCACCACGGCGAAGCTGAGGAAGGACGGCACCAGGGCCGTGCCCTTCTTGAAGACGTAGCCGCGGTCCAGGATCGTGCCGATGATCGACGCGTAGGTGGAGGGGCGGCCGATCTCGCGCTCTTCGAGCTCCTTGACCAGGGTGGCCTCGGTGTAGCGGGCCGGGGGCTTGGTGGAGTGGCCGTCGGCGGTGATCTCCTCGGCGCGCAGGGCGTCGCCCTCCGCGACCTGGGGCAGCCGGCGCTCGCGGTCGTCGAGCTCGGCGTTCGGGTCGTCGGCGCCCTCGACGTAGGCCTTCATGAAGCCGTGGAAGGTGATCGTCTTGCCGGAGGCGGTGAACTCGGCGTCCCGGCCGTCGCTCGCGGTGCCGCCGATGCGGACGGTCACGCTGTTGCCGGTGGCGTCCTTCATCTGGGAGGCGACGGTCCGCTTCCAGATCAGCTCGTACAGGCGGAACTGGTCCCCGGTGAGGCCGGTCTCCGCGGGGGTGCGGAAACGATCACCCGAGGGGCGGATGGCCTCGTGGGCCTCCTGCGCGTTCTTGACCTTGCCCGCGTAGACGCGGGGCTTCTCCGGCAGGTAGTCGGCCCCGTACAGCTGGGTGACCTGCGTCCGCGCGGCGGTGACCGCCGTGTCCGACAGGATCGTCGAGTCGGTACGCATGTAGGTGATGAAGCCGTTCTCGTACAGCTTCTGCGCCACCTGCATGCACGCCTTGGCACCGAGGCCGAGCTTGCGGCTGGCCTCCTGCTGGAGGGTGGTGGTGCGGAACGGCGCGTACGGGGAGCGGCGGTACGGCTTGGACTCCACCGAGCGGACGGCGAAGGCGCTGTCGGCGAGCGCGGCCGCCAGGGCCCGGGCGTTCGCCTCGTCGAGGTGCAGGACCTCGCTCTTGAGCTGCCCGTTCGCGCCGAAGTCACGGCCCTGGGCGACGCGGCGGCCGTCCACGGAGTGCAGGCGGGCGACCAGCGTGGAGGGATCGGAGGCGTCCCCGGCCCGGCCGGTGCCGAAGGTGCCGGTGAGGTCCCAGTACTCGGCGGAGCGGAAGGCGATGCGCTCGCGCTCCCGCTCGACGACGAGACGGGTGGCCACGGACTGCACGCGGCCCGCCGACAGGCGCGGCATGACCTTCTTCCACAGGACCGGCGAGACCTCGTAGCCGTAGAGGCGGTCGAGGATGCGGCGGGTCTCCTGGGCGTCGACCATGCGCTGGTTCAGCTCGCGCGGGTTGGCCACGGCCTCGCGGATCGCGTCCTTGGTGATCTCGTGGAAGACCATCCGGTGGACGGGGACCTTCGGCTTCAGCACTTCCTGGAGGTGCCAGGCGATGGCCTCGCCCTCGCGGTCCTCATCGGTGGCGAGGAAGAGTTCGTCGGACTCGGCCAGCAGCTCCTTGAGCTTCCTGACCTGGGCCTTCTTGTCCGCGTTGACGACGTAGATGGGCTGGAAGTCGTGCTCGACGTCCACGCCGAGGCGGCGGACCTCGCCCGTGTACTTCTCCGGCACTTCCGCGGCGCCGTTCGGGAGGTCGCGGATGTGCCCGACGCTCGCCTCGACGACGTACCCCGGCCCGAGGTAGCCCTTGATCGTCTTCGCCTTGGCAGGAGACTCGACGATGACGAGTCGGCGGCCGCCCTTTGCGGTCTCGCTAGTCGGGGACAACTTGGCTCTTCTCTCCGGTCGGCACTCGGTCGCAGTACGGCGACGCTGCGGAGTGTGACGGTACAACCCGCCCCCGTGTCAAACGGCACAAGCCCGCAACGGCCACTCGAACGGTAACCCGACTAGTGCCATTCCTGCCGCCCGGATGCAGCCGTCACCCCCGGAGCAGTCGTTCCCCGCTCATCCACCGTCCATTCCCGGTCCCTCCACTCCGCCTTCACGTCCGCGGCCCCGGACGGCCCTGGTGGGAGGCCGTCCGGAGGCCCGCGGCGCCCGGGCCCGGAGCCTTCCGGGGCCCGGTACGGAAGCCCGCTCGGGGCCGTCGGCAACCGGCCGGGCGGATCAGATCCGGGTGAGGCACCACACCCCGAGGGCGAGGCAGACCGCCCCGGCCAGCAGCGCCGAGGGCACCGCCACCCGGGGGCTCACCCCGTCGGCGACCGGCGCGCCGCGCAGCGCGCGTACGGCCGTCCAGGCCAGCAGCCCCGCCCCGAACAGCAGGAACGTCGTACCGGCGAACACCGCGGGTCCGCTCTCCATCCCGTGCCCCCTTCTCTCCCTGCCGGGAGCGTGGCACCCGCCCGGTACGGCCGGACGGCATCCGGGCGAACCTCCGGTGAACTCGCCCGGGGAAGGTGCCGGGAAGGGGGCCGAGGACGGGCCGGACCGGTCGGCCGGGCCGGTCGGTCCGGCCGATCAGCCGGCGGCCGGCCCGTCCGCCGCCCCGTCCACCGGCTCCAGGAATCCCTCCTCCACCAGGGCCCGGATGGCGACCGGGGTGCGGTCCCGCAGGACCACCGGGTCCTCGTCGACCAGCTGGGCGATCGCGTCGAGGATCCGGCCCGCGGGCAGTGAGCCGTCACACACCCCCGCGAACCCGGCGCCGACGGTGTCGACCTTGGTGGCGCGGCGCATTCCGCGGTTCTGCCGCAGCACCACGTGCTCGGGGTCCTCCGCCCCCGGCAGGCCCACCTGTTCCTGCACCACCTCGACGGCCATCCGGAACCGGGCCGTGAGCAAGGCGGCGTCGTCGTGGTCGCGCAGGTAGTCCTGGCGCTCGAAGTGGGCCCGGACCGCGTCCCCGAGCGGCTGTTCCACCGGGTGCGGCCACTCCTCCACCACGATGGAGGGCTCCGCGGCGGAGGTCTTGCGGAGCGTGATCCAGCCGAATCCGACCGCCTTGGTGCCGCGCGCCTCGAACTCGTCCAGCCAGTCCTCGTAGAGCCGGTCGTACTCCCCCGGGTCGGTGCGGTGATCGCCCGCGTCCCGCAGCCACAGCTCGGCGTACTGGGTGACGTCCTGAACCTCGCGCTGGACGATCCAGGCGTCGCAGCCGCGCGGCACCCAGGAGCGCAGCCGGTCCCGCCAGTCCTCGCCCTCGACGTGCTGCCAGTTGGCCAGGAACTGCGCGTACCCGCCCTCGTTCAGGTGGTCGCCGGCCTGCTGCACCAGGGTGCGGCAGAGGTCGTCCCCGCCCATTCCGCCGTCCCGGTAGGTCAGGCGGGCGCCCGGCGAGATCACGAAGGGCGGGTTGGAGACGATCAGGTCGTAGGCGGCGGTGCCCACCGGCTCGAAGAGGGAGCCCGTGAGGAGCTCCGCCTCGGGGGCCCCGGAGAGCGCCAGGGTCAGACGGGTGAATTCCAGGGCCCGGGGGTTGACGTCGGTGGCGGTCACCCGGGTGGCGTGCCGGGAGGCGTGCAGGGCCTGGATCCCGGATCCGGTGCCGAGGTCGAGGGCGGAGCCCACGGGGGTCCGCACGGTGATCCCGGCCAGGGTGGTGGAGGCTCCGCCGACCCCGAGGACCACGCCCTCCTCACGGCTGCCGATGCCCCCGGCGCCGCCGACGGCGCATCCGAGGTCGGAGACGATGAACCAGTCCTCCCCGGACGGGCCGCCGTAGGGGCGTACGTCCACCCGGGCGTGGACCTCGTCCCCCTCGCGGCGCAGCCAGCCGTCGGCGAGGGCCTCCTCCACCGGGAGCGCGGCCGCGGCGTGCACGGAGGGGACCGGGCGTTGGAGCAGGAACAACCGGATGAGGGTGGGCAGGGGGCCGTCGCCGCGGGTAGCGCGCAGGGCGGGCACGGTCTCGCTCCGGGCCAGCGCGGCGTAGGCGGGGGCGCCGAGCAGGTCGAGCAGGCCGTCCGCCGTGAAACCGGCGGACAGCATGGCCGCGCGGAGGGAGGCGGCGAGGGCGGGCGTGGGAAGGCTGTTCGTACTCACATCGCCCATTGTGTCGGCTCGCCCGGGACGGCGTCCTGCGCCGTCCACAGCCCCGGTCGTTTCATATGACCGGGGGAATGAAGGCTTCCGGCTTCATGGGCGGCCAGGAAGGCCGGGGCCCGGTCGGGGGCGGGTTCCCGCCCCCGACCGGCCGCGCGGTCAGCTCGACGCGGGCGCCGGGGTCTCCGTGCGCTGGCAGCTCTTCTGGTTCTTCATGGCCTTGCCCAGGTCGCCGGACTGAAGCTTCGTCAGGGCCTCGTTGCCGCTCTTGCTGAGCTTGTCCAGCTCGGTGGCGATCTCCTTGAGCCCGTCCGCGAACTTGGCCTGGTCCTTGGCGTCCAGCGCGTCCACCTTGGTCTTCAGGCCCGCGTAGGCCGTGGAAATGGAGTTCAGCTCCGCGACGGCGTCGGCCTGGATCTTCTTGCCGTCGGTCACGGGCGGCTCGCCGGCGCCGGTCACGGCCGCGCCCATCGCCTTGTAGGCCTCGGACATGGTCTGGAAGGCCTTCGAGTCGGTCTGCTGGACCACCTCGGCCTTGCTCTGGTCGGTGGTCTCCTTCTGGATCGCGACGTTGGCGTCCTCGATCCGCTTGACCTGCGGCTGCACCTGGTCGCAGACCTTCTTGGCCCAGTCGTCGGTCTTCTTCTCGCTGTCGTCGCCGCAGCCGGACAGCAGGAGTACCAGTGCCGCACCGCCGGATACCGCGGCCGCAAGCTTCTTGTTCACCGGATCGGTCCCTTCCAAGGCTCTACGGCCCCGGAACATACACGGCTCACCCGGGGGGACGCAGAAAGGCGGACGGACGGCGCGTCAGAGCGCGCCGCCCGTCCGCCGTTCGGGCTACGGGTTTCCGGGGGTCCCGGGCCGTCAGGAAAACGCCGCGGAACCGGGGCTCGGGGAGGCCGGGCCGCCGTCCGCGGGCTCCTCGTCGACCGCGATGCCGCGGCGCTTGGAGACGTACACCGCGACGACGATCACGGCGATCGCGAGGACGGCGATGACCGCGCGGACGGCGGGGCTGGCGTCCGCCCCGTAGCTGAACTGCACGATCGCGGGGGCGATCAGCAGCGCGACCAGATTCATGACCTTGAGGAGCGGGTTGATGGCCGGGCCCGCGGTGTCCTTGAAGGGGTCGCCGACGGTGTCCCCGATCACGGTCGCGGCGTGGGCCTCGCTGCCCTTGCCACCGTGGTGCCCGTCCTCGACCAGCTTCTTGGCGTTGTCCCAGGCCCCACCGGAATTGGCCAGGAACACCGCCATCAGGGTGCCGCAGCCGATGGCCCCCGCCAGGTAGGAGCCCAGGGCGCCCACTCCGAGGGTGAAGCCGACGGCGATGGGGGCCATCACCGCGAGCAGTCCGGGGGTGGCCAGCTCGCGCAGCGCGTCCTTGGTGCAGATGTCCACCACGCGCCCGTACTCGGGCTTCTCCGTGTAGTCCATGATCCCGGGGTGCTCCCGGAACTGGCGGCGCACCTCGTAGACCACGGCGCCCGCCGAACGGGAGACCGCGTTGATGGCGAGCCCGGAGAACAGGAACACCACCGCGGCGCCGAGGATCAGCCCGACCAGGTTGTTGGGCTGGGAGATGTCCAGGCTGAGGGTCATCTCCCCGGCCTTGGCCCCGACGTCGTCGATGGCGCCCGCGATGGCGTCGCTGTAGGAACCGAACAGCGCGGCCGCGGCGAGGACGGCGGTGGCGATGGCGATGCCCTTGGTGATCGCCTTGGTGGTGTTGCCCACGGCGTCGAGGTCGGTGAGCACCTGGGCCCCGGCGCCCTCCACGTCCCCGGACATCTCGGCGATGCCCTGGGCGTTGTCGGAGACCGGCCCGAAGGTGTCCATGGCGACGATGACGCCGACGGTGGTGAGCAGGCCGGTGCCCGCGAGGGCCACGGCGAACAGGGCGAGGGTGATGGAGGCGCCGCCGAGCAGGAAGGCCCCGTACACGCCGAGGCCGATCAGCAGGGCCGTGTACACGGCGGACTCCAGGCCGATGGAGATGCCCGCGAGGATGACGGTGGCGGGGCCGGTCAGCGAGGACTTGCCGATGTCGCGCACGGGCCGCCGCGCGGTCTCCGTGAAGTAGCCGGTGAGCTGCTGGATCAGGGCGGCGAGGACGATGCCGATGGCGACGGCCACCAGGGCCAGGATCCGCGGATCGCCTTCGTGGGAGCTGACCGCCGTCTGGGTGACGCCCTTGAGCTCCTGGTAGGAGGACGGGAGGTAGGCGAAGACGGCGATGGCGACGAGGACGAGGGAGATCACCGCGGAGACGAAGAACCCGCGGTTGATGGCGGCCATGCCGTTGCGGTCGGTGCGGCGCGGGGACACCGCGAAGATGCCGATCATCGCGGTGACCACGCCGATCGCGGGCACGATCAGCGGGAAGGCCAGGCCGAGGTCCCCGAACGCGGCCTTGCCCAGGATGAGCGCGGCGACCAGCGTCACCGCGTAGGACTCGAAGAGGTCGGCGGCCATGCCCGCGCAGTCGCCGACGTTGTCGCCCACGTTGTCGGCGATGGTCGCGGCATTGCGCGGATCGTCCTCCGGAATGCCCTGTTCGACCTTCCCGACCAGGTCGGCGCCGACGTCGGCGGCCTTGGTGAAGATGCCGCCGCCGACCCGCATGAACATGGCGATCAGCGCCGCGCCGAGACCGAAGCCCTCCAGGACCTTGGGCGCGTCGGCGGCGTAGACGAGGACCACGCAGGAGGCGCCGAGGAGCCCGAGGCCGACCGTGAACATGCCGACCACGCCGCCGGTGCGGAAGGCGATCCGCAGGGCGTGGTGGGAGGCGGCGGTGAGGTCCGCGGCGGGCGCGCCCGCCGGCGGAGCGGCCTCGCGGGCGGCCGCGGCCACGCGCACGTTGGCCCGTACGGCCAGCCGCATGCCGATGTATCCGGTGGCCGCCGAGAAGACGGCGCCGACCAGGAAGAAAGCAGAACGACCGGCCCGCTGGGACCAGTTGTCGGCGGGAAGCAGGAAGAGCAGGAAGAACACCACCACGGCGAAAATTCCGAGGGTGCGGAGCTGCCTTCCGAGATAGGCATTCGCTCCTTCCTGGACGGCCGCCGCGATCTTCTTCATGTTTTCCGTGCCCTCGTCCGCGGCGAGCACCTGGCGGACGAGGAGCTGTGCGACCACGAGGGCGGCCAGTGCCACGACCGCGATCACGATGACGATGAAACGGTTGTCGTCGGTCAGTACCGCTGCTGCGAGGGCAGGGGCGTGGCCTGCCTCAAGAGGGGTGTAGAGCCCCGTCATTCGTCCTCCTTGACGTGAAGAGCTCAAGATGGACGGATTGTAGGGAGCCTTTCCCGATCAAAACAGTACGCGGGAAACGGAATTGGCCCGACATGACCTGCGGGCAAATGATCGCATCACGCCAATACCCCCGAACGCAGTAATGGGGTAAAAGCATTGAGCCTTCATCAGGGACCCGGACGGAATGAAAAAGGCCCTGCTCAGCAGGGCCTTGAATAAGATCGGACGGTAGGACCGGAAGGGATCTCGACCAAAGATCTCGATCGCTTCCGGGCGCGCCGCGCCGCCCGAATCAGGGGAGATCCGACACGGCGTACGTCGGCCAGCTCATCCGGATCACGCCACCGGAGGCGTCGGACCCGACCTCGACGTCGTCCACGAGGCCGCGGATCACGGCGAGGCCCATCTCGTCCTCACCCTCCGCTTCGACCTCCGCGGCGGAGCCCGCCGGGGAGGCCGGGGGCACCACGAGGACCTCGTCGCCGACCTCGATGGAGAAGAGCTTCTCGTCCTCGGTCAGCGCCACGCGGACGGGTGCGGTGACCCCGTGGGCGAGGTGCAGGCCGACGGCCCGCGAGCACGCCTCGCCGACGGCGAGGCGGACCTCGTCGAGCAGGGCTTCCTCCACCCCGGCCCTGCGCGCGACCGCGGCCGCCACCAGGCGGGCCGTCCGGACGTGCTCGGGCTGGGCGCTGAAACGGAGTTCAACGGTGGCCATGGGCTCCCCCTCTGGCGTTCGGGCGTGCTCGGCAGGGGCACGGGCCCCGACGGCCCCGTGCCCTGCTCTTCTCCTCCGTGCCCCGGCTGCCCGGGGCGACCGTCAGTCGTTGGCGCTGACGGCCTCGTCGACCGTGGTGTGGATCGGGAACACCTTGGTCAGACCGGTGATGCGGAAGATCTTCAGAATGCGCTCCTGGTTGCAGACCAGGCGCAGGGAGCCCTCGTGCGCGCGCACGCGCTTGAGGCCGCCCACCAGCACGCCGAGGCCGGTGGAGTCGAGGAAGTCCACCCGCTCCATGTCGACCACGAGGTGGTAGCTGCCGTCGTTCACCAACTCGACCAACTGCTCGCGCAGCTTCGGCGCGGTATACACATCAATCTCGCCACCGACCTCAACGACCGTACGGTCGCCGACAGTGCGAGTCGACAGGGACAGGTCCACGGATCCTCCAGCACCTTGCTATCGAGCGGCGCCCCCCAGGGGCCTCCCCATCCGAAGGGAGAGGGACGGATTGGCAGCCGCGATGGCATTCAATCACTTACCGGCAGGCGCGCACGACGCCTTCGGTCCATTGTCCAGCACGCCAGTGACACACTCGGTGGCAATGGCCGACTCTCTTCGCCCCGGTCCGCCCACGGCGGCCACGGACGCACGCCCCACCCCCGGCACGGTCCTGGACCGGCTCTCAAGGGGGCCGGGCCGTGCTGCGCGCATCACCCATACGGAGCATCTGCCCCCCAGGGCGGGCCGCCATGCAGTCTGGCCGGACCGCATCCGAACGGATGTCCTGGCCGCGATCGCGGCGGCCGGCGCCGAGCACCCGTGGGCGCACCAGGCCGAGGCCGCGGAGCTCGCCCTGGACGGGCGGTCCGTGGTCGTGGCCACCGGCACGGCCTCGGGGAAGTCCCTGGCCTACCTGGCGCCGGTGCTGAGCGGCCTGGCGGACGGGGCGGCGGCCCCGAACGGCCGGGGCGCCACCGCCCTGTACCTCGCCCCGACCAAGGCCCTGGCAGCCGACCAGCGGCGAGCCGTGCGCGAGCTGGCCGCCCCGCTCGGCCATCGGATCCGGCCCGCCGTCTACGACGGGGACACCCCCGTCGAGGAACGCGAATGGGTCCGGCAGTACGCGAACTACGTGCTGACCAACCCCGACATGCTGCACCGGGGCATACTCCCGGCCCACCCCCGCTGGTCCTCGTTCCTGCGCGCCCTGCGCTACGTGGTCGTCGACGAGTGCCACACCTACCGCGGGGTCTTCGGCTCCCACGTGGCGCAGGTGCTGCGGCGGCTGCGGCGGCTGTGCGCCCGGTACGGCTCCGAGCCGGTCTTCCTGCTGGCCTCCGCGACGGCGGGCGATCCCGCGCTGGCGGCGGGCCGGCTGACCGGCCTGCCCGTGACGGAGGTCGCCGACGACGCCTCCCCGCGCGGGGAGCTGGTCTTCGCCCTGTGGGAGCCGCCGCTGACGGATCTGGCGGGCGAGAAGGGCGCGCCGGTGCGCCGGACCGCGACCGCGGAGACCGCCGACCTGCTCTCCGACCTGGCGGTGCAGGGGGTCCGCACCGTGGCCTTCGTCCGGTCCCGGCGCGGGGCCGAGCTGATCTCGGTGATCGCCCAGGAGCGGCTGGCGGCCGTGGACCGCTCCCTGCCGGGCCGGATCGCGGCCTACCGGGGCGGCTACCTGCCGGAGGAGCGCCGGGCCCTGGAGCGGGCCCTGCACTCCGGGGAGCTGCTGGGGTTGGCGGCGACCACCGCCCTGGAGCTGGGCGTGGACGTGTCCGGGCTGGACGCCGTCCTGATCGCGGGCTATCCGGGCACCCGCTCCTCGTTGTGGCAGCAGGCCGGTCGGGCGGGCCGCTCCGGGCAGGGAGCGCTGGCGGTGCTGGTGGCCCGCGACGACCCGCTGGACACCTACCTCGTGCACCACCCGGAGGCGCTGTTCCGGCGGCCGGTGGAGGCCACGGTCCTGGACCCGGACAACCCGTACGTGCTGGCCCCGCACCTGTGCGCGGCCGCGGCGGAACTGCCCCTGACCGGGCCCGACCTGGAGCTGTTCGGTCCGGCCGCCGAGGGGCTGTTGCCGCAGTTGGAGGGGGCCGGGCTGCTGCGGCGCCGCGCGACCGGCTGGCACTGGACCCGGCGGGAGCGGGCCTGCGACCTGACCGACATCCGGGGCGGGGGCGGCCGCCCCGTGCAGGTGGTGGAGGCCGCGAGCGGTCGGCTGCTGGGCACGGTGGAGGAGTCCGCCGCCCACACCGCCGTCCACGACGGGGCCGTCCACCTCCACCAGGGCCGTACGTACCTGGTGAAGAAGCTCGACCTGGAGGATTCGGTGGCCCTGGTGGAGGAGGCCAGTCCGCCGTTCTCGACGACGGCCCGGGACACCACGGCGATCTCCGTGCTGGAGACCGAGACCGAGGTGCCCTGGGGCGGGGCCCGCCTCTGCTTCGGCTCGGTGGAGGTCACCCACCAGGTGGTGTCGTACCTGCGCCGCAGGCTGATCACCGGGGAGGTGCTCGGCGAGGCCAAGCTCGACCTGCCGCCCCGGACCCTGCGGACCCGCGCGGTGTGGTGGACGGTCACGGAGGACCAGCTCGACGAGGCCCGGATCAACCCGGAGATCCTCGCCGGCGCCCTGCACGCCGCGGAACACGCCTCCATCGGGCTCCTCCCGTTGTTCGCCACCTGCGACCGCTGGGACATCGGCGGCGTCTCCGTGCCGCTCCATCCGGACACCCTCCTTCCGACGGTCTTCGTGTACGACGGCCATCCCGGCGGCGCCGGGTTCGCCGAGCGGGCCTTCGACACGGCCCGGGAGTGGCTCACGGCCACCCGGGACGCCATCGCCGCCTGCGAGTGCGAGGCGGGCTGCCCCTCCTGCATCCAGTCCCCCAAGTGCGGCAACGGCAACGACCCGCTCCACAAGCGCGGCGCGATCCGTCTCCTGACCCGGCTCCTGGCCGGTGCCCCCGCCCCGCCGGACCCGCCCGCCGCGGCGCCGCCCGGCCCCCAGGAGCCCGTCGGACCCGCCGGACCCTCCTGAGGCGGGTCC
>NZ_JBEOSD010000090.1:0-31914 GCF_040302735.1 Streptomyces sp. NPDC097619
GCCGCCACGGGCGGCGCGGCCCCGCCCGCGGCCGCGGCGCCCGCGCCCAAGGCCCCCGGGGTCCCCGGGGTCCCCGGCAAGGTCCCGAACCTGGCGCCGGGCGCCCGCGGGCTCACCCCGGTGTTCGAGCGGGCCCGCGGCACGACGGACAAGACGGTGGCCCTCACCTTCGACGCCGACATGACCGCCGACCAGGGCCCCCGCGCGGCCCGCGGGGAGCACTTCGACAACCCCGGCCTGATCGCCGCGCTGCGGTCCCTGAAGGTGCCCTCCACCGTGTTCATGACCGGGCGCTGGGCCGAGGAGTACCCCGACCAGGCCCGGGCCATCGGCACCGACCCGAACTTCGAGATCGCCAACCACTCCTACAGCCACTACGCCTTCAAGAGCCCCTGCTACGGGCTGCCCCGGCTGGACGGGGCGGCGGCGCGGGCCGATGTGGACCGGGCGTTCGAGGCGTTCAGGACGGCGGGCGCCCGGAACGTGGTCCCGTACTTCCGGTTCCCCGGCGGCTGCTACGACGAGCGGGCGCTGCGCGCCCTGTCCACCGCCCGGGTGACGGCCGTGCAGTGGGACGTGGTCAGCGGGGACGCCTTCGCGGAGGACGGGGAGGCCGTGGCCCGGCAGGTGCTGGACGGGGTGCGACCGGGCTCGGTGGTGGTGCTGCACTGCACGCGCAGCGCGGCCCCGGTCACCGAGCAGGCGGTCCGCCGGATCGTGCCGGAGCTGCGGGCCCGCGGGTACCGGTTCGTGAAGGTCTCCGAGCTCGTCGGCACGTAGCCGGACCACGGGGCGGGCGGGGCGACGGGAGGGGTGCGCGGGGCGACGGGGGCTCCCCGCCCCGCGCGCCTCCCTCGCGCCTTCCCCGCCCCGCCGCTCTCCCGGCCCCCGCCCGTCGCGGGTGGGCCGCGGCTCAGCCGGTGGTGTGCTCGCGGGCCTCGCTCGGGCGGACGATCACGAAGCCCTCGCCCTGGAGCATCAGTTGGACGGCCTCCCCGGAACCGCCCCGGATCATCGAGCCCACCGACTGGGAGCGGTGCAGCCCGGTGGTGAGCCGAGCGCTCCAGCCGACCACGGCGTCGGTGTCCACGTACACCGGGAGGTCCGGGGTGACGGGGATGACGATCGGGTTGCCGTCGCAGATCACGGCCAGCTTGCCGTGGCCGGTGAACACGCTGTTGAACAGGCCGCCGCCGGCCGCGCCGGCGCCCTTGACCGTCCTGATCTCGTAGGACAGCGTCGGGTCGAAGCAGAGGACGTTGCGGCCGTTGACGGTCAGGGCGTCGCCGGGCTCCAGCTCCACGATGAAGCAGTTGGCGGCCTCGTGCGCGAACCAGGCCTCGCCCCGACCGCGCACCGACATCAGCGGCAGGCCCTCGCCGGTGACGGCCCGCTTGAGCATCCCGCCGATGCCCTGGCCCTTGCGCTCGAACTGCAGGCTGCCCCGGTAGGCGATCATCGAGCCCTGCCGGGCCAGCACCTCGCCGTCGACGGCGTACTTCACGGACTTGGCGTTCTGGAGGGTCATACCGGGCGCTGCCGCGGGTCGGACCAGGTTCCCCTCGGAGAACAGATCGCTCTTCATGCTCCGATCCTCACCCGGGCGGGCGGGTCCCCGGATCATCCTCAGGTCGGAACCCGCAGGCCCCGGAGTCCTCCTCCGGGACCGCCGGCAGACTTGGCCGGATGAGCGACCAGCACGGGACCGGCCCGTCCCCCACCACCACCGCGACCCCCGCCCCGGCCCTTCGGGACGGCACCCCCGGTTCCCCGGGGGCGGACCTGCCGCAGGACAAGGCCGACATGCGCGCGGCGGCCCGGGACGCGGCCCCCCAGTTCGTCCTGCCCCTGGTGGTGCGGATCGAGAAGGCGGAGCCGCCCGCGCGGACGGACGCGCTCCGGACCGCCGCCCGGGCGGTGCTGGTGCTGCTCTCCGACGAGCGGTCCCGGGGCGAGGGGGAATGGGCCGAGCGGGTCCGGGACTGGGAGGACGCCCGGATCCGGAAGGTGGTGCGCCGGGCCCGCGGGGCGGAGTGGCGCAAGGCGGGTGAACTGCCGGGTGTGACCGTGCACGGTGACACGTCACAGGTGCGGGTGTTCCCTCCGGTGCCCCTGGACGGCTGGCCCAAGGAGCTGGCCAAGCTCCAGGTGTCCGGGACCGACCTCGACGACCCGGAACCCCCGGGGCCCGTCCCGGCGGGCCTGCCGGTGCTCTGGTTCAACCCCGAGCTCGACATGTCGGCGGGCAAGGCGATGGCACAGGCGGGCCACGCGGCGCAGTTGGCCTGGTGGGAGCTGACCGCGGCGGAGCGGGCCGCCTGGCGGGCGGACGACTTCGCCCTCGCGGTGCGCACGGCCGCCCCCGACCGGTGGGCCGAACTGACCGCGAGCGGGCTGCCGCTGGTCCGGGACGCCGGATTCACCGAGATCGCCCCCGGCTCCTGCACGGTGGTCGCCGACCACCCGGCGCTCCGCGCCCGCGCCCACGTCACGGGCACCGGCACCGGCACCGGCACCGGCACCGACTGAGCGGGCCGCGCCCGGCGGACCGGCCGGATCCGCCGCAGGCTCCGGATCCCTCGGACCCGTCGGATCCGCTGCCCCGGCGGTGAAACCTCAAATGTTGCTCTGAACGTCCTCCTCCGGGGGTTCGGCGGCCCTCCGCCGGGTCATCACACCGGCACGGTTCACCGGGGGAGGTACGAAGAGATGAAGCCCATGGCACCACTGGGGGTGGGGATCGGCTGGCGGCCGGAGATCGCGGAGGCGATCGAGCGGCTGCCCGGCCTGGACTGGGTGGAGGTGGTGGCGGAGAACCTCTGCCCCGGCCACCTGCCCGAGTCCCTGCGACGCCTGATCGACCGGGGCGTGACGGTCGTGCCGCACGGGGTCTCGTTGGGCCTGGGTGGCGCGGACCGTCCGGACCCGGCGCGCCTGGCGGCCCTCGCGGAGCGGGCGGTGGTGTTGGGGGCGCCGCTGGTCACCGAGCACATCGCGTTCGTCCGGGCGGGCGGGGAGCTGACCGCCTCCCCGGCGCTGGAGGCCGGACACCTGCTGCCGGTGCCCCGCACCCGGGACGCGCTGGCCGTGCTCTGCGAGAACGTCCGCATCGCCCAGGACGCCCTTCCCGTGCCGCTGGCCCTGGAGAACATCGCCGCGCTGTTCTCCTGGCCCGGGGAGGAGCTGTCGGAGGGGCGGTTCCTGGCCGAGCTGGTGGAGCGCACCGGGGTCCGGTTGCTGATCGACGTGGCGAACCTGCACACCAACCGGGTCAACCGCGGGGAGGACCCCCTCGCGGTCCTGGACGCGCTGCCGCCGGAGGCGCTGGCCTACGTGCACGTGGCGGGCGGGGTGGAGCGGGACGGGGTCTGGCACGACACCCACGCGCACCCGGTGCCCCCGCAGGTGCTCGCCCTGCTGACGGCGCTGGCCGCCCGGATCCCGCCCGCCGGGGTCCTGCTGGAGCGGGACGACGCCTTCCCCGCGGAGGCGGAGCTGGCCGCCGAGCTGGAGGCGGTACGGACGGCCCTGGCCGCGGCGCCCGCGCCGGCCGTCGCGCCCACCACTCCGGCCGCCGGGACCACCGGGGCCACCGGGGCCGGCGAGGGTGCCGAGGGGGCCCGGACCGCCCCGGGCGCCCGTGTGCCGGCCGCCGTCGGCGCGGGCCCCGGCGGGTCCTCCCCCGCCGCGCGGGTCCCCGCCGGCGCGACGACGCTCCCCGCACCACCCGCGGCGCCCGCGCCTCCCGCCCGCCCCGCCTCGGCCGGGTCGGCGGTGCGGGCCGGTGTCGCCGTGTCCCAGGCCGCGCTGCTCTCGGCGCTGGTGGCCGGCACCCCGGTGCCCGAGGGCTTCGACGCCCGGCGGATCCGGGTCCAGGCCCGGGCGCTCGCCGCCAAACGGGCCGACGTGATCGCCAAGGTGGCCCCGGAGCTCCCGGAGATCCTCGGCGCCGGCTACCGGGACGCCTTCCTCGACTACGCCACCGGCCACCCGATGACCGGGGGGTACCGGCGCGACGCGCTCGACTTCGCGGCGCACCTGCTGCTCGCCGGCGCGCCCGGGGACCCGGCCGCGCACCGGGCGCTGACCCACTGGTGGGAGGACCGCAGCGGTCCCCGTCCCCCCGGACGGGTCCGCCGCCTGAAGCGCCGCGCCCTGGCCGCCGTGGGGCGGTGGGCGGCGTGAACCTCCTCGTCCCGGCCCTGCTCTGGGCGGCCGTACTGCTCTCCACCACCGGCCTCGCCCTCGGCCTGGCCCGGTCCCGCCGGACCCCCGGCGGGACCCACCCCGGGCCCCTGCGCGAGCTCTCCGAGGCCGCCTTCCTCTCCGGTGGCCCCCGGCGGGTCGTGGACACCGCGGTGGTCGGGCTGTGCCTGGACGGCCGGATGATGACCGGCGGGCCCGGCGCGGTGCAGGTCCGGTCCGGGGCCCGGGCCGCGGATCCCGCCGAACGGCTGCTGCTCTCCCTTTACTCCTCCGGTCCCGGTGGCTCGCTGGACCTGCTGCGGGGCCTCGCCATGACCGACCCCGTCGTGCAGGAGACCGGGGACGGGCTCGCCGCCCGCGGGCTCCTCACGGCTCCGGGCAGCACGGCCGGGCCCCGGCGCTGGGCCACCGCGCAGATCGTGTGCTGCCTGCTCGCGGTGCCGGTGCTGTTCGTCCTGGTGATCGTGCGGGCGGCCACGGCCGACCCGCTCGAAGGCCCCTCCGCCTCCGGGTTCCTCGCCTTCTTCCTGTCGGCCCCGGCCGTGTTCGCCGGCTTCGTCGCCGGCGCGGTGCTGCGGGTGGCCTCGGTCCGGCGGATCACCCCCGCCGGGCGCCGGGCCCTGGCCGCGTACCGGGCGGCCCACGCGGGCTCGACCGACCCGCGGGTGCTGATCGCGCTCCAGGGTCCCCGGGGGGTGGCCGACCCGCTGCTGCGGGCCCAGCTCCTGCGGCAGCCGCTGCGGACCAGCGCCGGCGGACGGACCGGCGCGGCCGCGCACCGCTCCTCGGACCACGACTCCTGCGGGAGCACGGTCCCCGAGGTGCTGTGGTGCGCGGGCGGGTCCGGAGGCGGCGGTGGAGGCTGCGGCGGCGGGTCGGGCTGCGGCTCTTCCGGGGGGAGTTGCGGCTCCTCTGGCTCCAACTGCGGTTCCTCAAGCTCCAGTTGCGGATCTTCCGGTTCCAGCGGCACTTCCAGTTGCGGGAGTTCGTCCGGTTCGAGCTGCGGAAGCAGCGGTTCCTGATCACGGGACCGTCACGAGCTGCTCACACCTTCGCGGGCGGGCCCGGGCGGCCCCCACGGGCCGGGTAGAACGACGGCCATGTTCTGGATCCCCCTGCTCCTGGTGGCCTGGACGGGGGCGCTGCTCGCGTGCACCCGCCTGCTGCGGGCCGCGACCGGCGCCGCCGACCGGGCCGCGCGCGAGGCGGAGGCCCGCGCCGGCGTCCCCGACGACGGGTCCGGCCGGGCCGAGCTGACCCTCTACGAGGCCGCGTACCTGGCGGGCGGCCCGCAGCGGGTGGCCGTGCTGGTGCTGCTGTCGATGCAGCGCCGGCGCCGGCTGCTGCTGGCGCACACCGGCTGGGCCACGGTGGTGGACCCGGTGGGCCGGGACCCGTTGGAGCGCTCCCTGCTCGGCGCCTTCGGCCCGGACGGGCAGCTCCCGGTCAGTTCGGCGCGGTCCGCCGTCGCGGCCGGTCCCGCCGTCCGCGCGCTGGGCGACCGGCTCGGAGCGGCCGGGCTGGCCGTACCGGAGGAGGAACGCGTCGGCTACGTCGAGGGGGTCCGGTCGGTGCGGCTGTCCTCCCTCCTCACCACCGCCCTGGCCGCCCTGGCGCTGGCCCTGCCGCCGCCCGACGCGGACCGCACCCTGCTGCTGTGCTGGTTCTCCCTGCCGCTCATCCTGACCCTGTGCTGCCTGGGGATCTCCCGGTTCGACGGCTCGCCCCGGTCCTCCTGGGCCTCCCCCGCCGGACAGCGGCTGCTGACCGGGCTGGCTGAGCGGAGCCGGGACCGCCCGGACCCGGAGCGGGGGTACCTGACGGCGGTCGCCGTGCGCGGGGAGGCGGCGGTCACCGACCCGGGGCTGCGGGCGGCGCTGTCCGGCGGCCGGGCGGACCCGACGGCGCACGGGGGTCGTTGACGCCGACACCCGCCCGACCTCCTTTACTTCTCCCCGCCGCCCACCCAGCATCCCTTTCCTCAGCTGATCCGATGAAAGGCCCGGGATGCGGCAGACCCTCCGGCAGGCGGCCGTCCTCACGGCCCTGTCGCTCACCCTCGGCGGCACCCTCCCGGCCCACGCGGCCGGCCCGCACCGCACCACCACCGCCCCGCCCGCCGCCGGGACCGCGCCCGCCCTCGCACCGGCCCTCGCGCCCGCCGCCGATCCGTACCCCGCCGAACGCGCCGGAGCCGAGACCTCCGCCCGCCGCGCGGCCGCCGCCGGACTGGCCTTCGGCCCCTGCCCCGCCGCCGAGCAACTGCCCGGGGCGGTCCGCTGCGCCCTGCTCACCGTGCCCCTGGACTACGCCCGCCCGGACGGCCCCCGCATCCGCCTCACCGTGAGCCGCACCCCCGCCACCGGTCCGCGCGCCGCCCGCCAGGGCGCCCTCGTGTACAACCCCGGCGGCCCCGGCGGCTCCGGCATGTACTTCCCCGCCCTGGCCCGGTACCCCGAGTGGGAGCGCACGGCCGCCGCCTACGACCTGGTCGGCTACGCCCCGCGCGGGGTGGGTCGCTCCGCCCCGCTGTCCTGCCAGGACCCGGCCGCTTTCGCCGCCTCCCCCACGCGCACCGAGCAACGGCCCACCGAGGCGTTCAAGAAGAGCCGGATCGCGGCGGCCCGGGCCTACGCGCAGGGCTGCGCCCGCCGCACCGGCCCGGCCCTGGCGCACTACACCACCCTCGACAACGCCCGTGACCTGTACGTGCTGCGGGCCGCCCTGGGCGAGCGGAAGCTGAACTTCGTCGGAGCCTCCTACGGCACCTACTTCGGCGCCGTCTTCGCCACCCTCTACCCCGACCGGGTCCGGCGCATGGTCTTCGACTCCGCCGTGAACCCCGACCCGGCCCGGATCTGGTACGGCAACAACCTCGACCAGTCCCTGGCCTTCGAAGGCCGCTGGCGGGACTTCCTGGCCTGGACGGCCCGGCACCACTCCGTCTACCGGCTGGGCCGCACCCCGGAGGCGGTGCGGGCGAGCCACGAGAAGGTGCGCGCCGCCCTCGAACGGCGGCCCGCCCGCGGGCCCGGCGGCACCGTCGGCACCGGCGAGCTCCAGTCCGCGCTGCTGCGGGCCGCGTACTACGACGAGTACTGGCCGCTGCGCGCCTCGGCCCTCGCCGCCTTCCTGCGCGGGGACCCGCAGCCGCTGGTCTCCCAGGCCGCCCCGGACCCGGAGACGGCGGCCGAGGACGAGAACGCCACCGCGGTGTACACGGCGGTGCTGTGCAACGACGCGCCCTGGCCCCGGGAGTGGAAGGTGTGGGACCGGGACAACACGGCACTGGCCCGCCGGGCCCCGTTCGAGACCTGGGACAACGTCTGGACGAACCTGCCCTGCGCGCACTGGCCGGGTCGGGCCCCCCGGAAACCGGTGGACGTGCGGACCGGGGCGGGGGCGCTCCCGCACACGCTGATCGTGGCGGCGGAGCGGGACGCGGCCACCCCGTACGCCGGCGCGAAGGAGCTCCAGCGGCGGCTGCACGGGGCCGCGCTGGTCACGGAGAGGGGGGCGGGGACCCACGGGGTGGTGGGCGGCCGCAACGCCTGCGTGGACCGCCACGTGGAGCGCTACCTGCTCACGGGGCGCATCCCGGGATGGCGGGTCGACTGCGCGCCGCATCCGGAGCCCGCACCGGTGTCGCTGGACCGGCGGGCGGCAGCGCCCTCCCTGAGGGCACCCTCGCGGGGCGAGGGCGTGCTGCCGCCGGCCGTCTGAACTTCCGGGCGGGGTCCGGCTGCGTCGTTTCGGGGGCAGGGCCTCCCGATCCACCGGAGGCAGTCGGTCCTCCGGTCCGTCCCCCCAGGGGAGGTCTCAGGCGAGCCCGGCCACCAGATCGGCGACGGACTTGCGGCGCCCGGTGTAGAAGGGCACCTCCTCGCGCACGTGCATCCGGGCCTCGGAGGCCCGCAGGTGGCGCATCAGGTCCACGATCCGGTACAGCTCGTCGGCTTCGAAGGCCAGCAGCCACTCGTAGTCGCCCAGGGAGAAGGAGGCCACGGTGTTGGCGCGGACGTCGGGGTAGCCGCGGGCCATCTTGCCGTGGTCGGCGAGCATCCGGCGACGGTCCTCGTCGGGCAGCAGGTACCAGTCGTAGGAGCGCACGAACGGGTAGACGCTCACGTACTCGCGGGCCACCTCGTCGGCCAGGAAGGCCGGGATGTGCGACTTGTTGAACTCCGCGGGCCGGTGCAGGGCCATGTTCGACCAGACCGGCTCCAGCGCGCGGCCCAGACGGGTGCGGCGGAACAGGTTGTAGGCGGTCTGGAGCTCGTCCGCCGTCTCGGCGTGCCACCAGATCATGACGTCCGCGTC
Source organism: Streptomyces sp. NPDC097619 (assembly GCF_040302735.1). NCBI lineage: Bacteria > Bacillati > Actinomycetota > Actinomycetes > Kitasatosporales > Streptomycetaceae > Streptomyces > Streptomyces sp. NPDC097619. The sequence continues at coordinate 8,527 of NZ_JBEOSD010000090.1, forward strand.
GGCGCGCAGGCCGGAGACGTCGTAGGTACCGCGGACGGTGATGTCCTTCGCGGCGAGCTGGTCGAAGAGCTCCTGCACCTCGTCGGCGAAGCCGGCGCGGTCCTCGGGGAGCACGTCCCGCAGCTTGAAGACAGACCACAGCGTGTAGCGGATGACCTCGTTGAGGTCCTTGGCCTTCTTCCCCGCGTTGGGGATCTTCTCAGGTGCAGTCATGTGCCTATTGTCCCGTGTCCGCGTCGGTGCTCTTCGCCAGGGTGCCCGTGATCGCGTCCGCGGCCTTCCGGGCGCTGGAGACCACGGCCGGGACGCCCACCCCGTCGTAGAGGGCCCCGCACACCTCCAGGCCGGGAACGGCCGCCACCGCGGCCCGGATCCGGGCCACCCGCTCCAGGTGTCCCACCGGGTACTGCGGCAGTCCGCCGTCCCAGCGGGTGACCGTCGAGGCCACCGGTCGGGCGGTCAGCCCCACGGCCGCGCCCAGGTCGGTGAGGGAGGCGGCGACCAGGTCGACGTCGTCCCGCTCGAGGTCGGCCTCGTCCCCGTGCCGGCCCACCGAGGTGCGCAGCAGGAACAGCTCCGGCTCCTCGCGGCCCGTCCAGGCCCACTTGTTGCTGGAGAAGGTGGACGCCTTGATGGTGCGGCCGTCGACGGGCGGGACCAGGAAGCCGCTGCCGGCGCCGGGGCCGGTGAGGGACTCCGGGAGCTCGGAGCGCCGGAAGGCGAGGGTGACCAGGGCCATGGAGGCGTACTCGACGGCCTCCAGTTCGCCGGCGGCGGCGGGCGCGACCCCGGCCAGCAGCCGGGCGGCGGGACCGGCGGGCACGGCGAGGACCACCGCGTCGGCGGTCAGCACGGCCCCGTCGGAGGTCAGGGCGCGCCAACCGGCCGCGGTGCGGGCCAGTTCCCGGACGGCGGTGCCGGTGCGCAGGTCGGCGCCGGCGGCCCGGCAGGCCTCGGCGACCGCGAGGGGAAGGCGGCCGATGCCGCCCTCGATGCCCTGGAACACCGGTCCACCGGCCTGCGGGGCCGCGGCGGCGCGGCGCTGCACGGCGCGGACCCCCTCTGCGAGGCTGCGGTGGGTGCGGGCGGCCTCGAACAGCTGGGGCACGGCGGCCCGCAGGGAGATGCGGTACGCGTCGCCCGCGTAGACCCCGCCGAGCAGCGGCTCCACCAGCCGGTCCACGACCTCGCGGCCGAGCCGGGCGGCGACGAAGGCGCCCACGGCCACGTCCTCCCCCACCTCGGTGGCGGGGAGTTCGGCGTCGCGGGCGGTGCGGCGCAGCCCCTCCTCGCTGAGCACGCCGGAGGCGGCGAGGAGACCGAGGTCCCCGGGGACTCCCATCACGTGTCCGGCGGGCATGGGGCGCAGGGCCCCGCGGGTCCACAGGGTGGCGGTGGCGGTGGCGGGCGGTCGCAGGGCCTCGCCGAGGCCGACGGCGCGGGCCAGTTCGAGGGCTTCGGGGCGGCGGGCCAGGACGGACTCGGCTCCCAGGTCCACGGCGGCGCCCGCGAGTTCACCGGCGTACAGCTTGCCGCCGAGCCGGGGGCCGGCTTCGAGCAGCACGACCTCGGCGCCCGCGCCGGTCAGCCGGTGCGCGGCGGCCAGGCCGGCGATGCCGCCGCCGATGACGAGGACCCGGCCGGGTGACCGGCCGTCCGGTCCGGCACCCGGTCCGGCGGCCCGGTCCGTACGCATGTCCGCTTCTCGCATGGGGCCATCGTCTCATTTCCGGCGGCGAGTCCCGACCGTGACCCGTTCGGGACCGCTTCGGGACCGGGCGGCGCAACCCGGCGCGGGGGGCCGTACGTCCAAGGGGCACCGGCAGCACCGGACGCGGCACAGCGGGTGCCGGACGTCCGTCCACGGATACGACCTCTCGGGGGGCAGCCCATGCAGCACACCGGTACGACCGGACGGCCCGGAACGACGACGGAGCCCGCCCGCACCGCCGTTGACGCGCCGTCGACCTCGTCGACCGCGCCGGCCCGGCCGGTCGGTGCCGTTCGGGCCCGGCGCGGGGCGGCCCTGGCGGGGGCCCTGTTGACCGGTGCGCTCGTACTGACGGGGTGCGGTGGATCGGACCTGTCGTCCGGCGCCTCCCGGGACGACGCCAAGGCGGCCCCGGAGCGGCAGGGGGCCGACCGGGCCGGCGGGGAGTACGCGACGGGCGCGAAGGGCCCGACGGCGGCCCCCGGGGGCACGGCCCGACCCCCGCAGCCGCGCGCCCACATCATCCGCACGGGCAGCGTGTCGGTGGAGGCGAAGGACGCCCAGGCGGCCCTGACCGCGGCGCGCGCCGCGGCCGTGGACGCGGGCGGGTACGTGGGCAACGAGGCCACCCGGCGGGAGGAGTCGGGCCGGGTGGTGTCCGAACTGACCCTGCGGGTGCCCGCGGACCGCTTCGACACGGTGCTCGCCGGGCTGGAGGGCGGTGGCCGGCTGCTGAGCCGCAAGGTGACCGCGCAGGACGTCACGCGGCAGGTGGTGGACGTGGCCAGCCGGGTCAAGTCCCAGCAGGCGAGCGTGATCCGGGTGCGGGAGATGATGGAACGGGCCTCGGCGCTGAGCGACGTGGTCATGCTGGAGGGCGAGCTGAGCCGGCGCCAGAGCGAACTGGAGGCGCTGCTCGCGCAGCAGGAGGGCCTGAAGGACCAGACGACCCTGGCGACGATCACCCTGTCGGTGTCCGAGCCGGTGAAGGAACCGGTGCGCGAGGAGGAGTCCGGCCCCGGGTTCACGGACGCCCTGGCCGGCGGCTGGGACGCCTTCACGGCCGTGCTGACCTGGATCGTGCTGGTCCTGGGCGCCGTGCTGCCGTTCCTGCTGACGGCCCTGGTGCTGCTGGTCCTGGTGCGTCCGTCCCGGCGGCTGTACCGCCGGGTGCGGCCGGCCCGGGCGCCCCGGGGCCCGGAGCCCTCGCCGGCGGTGAGCGCGGCCCTGTGGCCGCCGCGTCAGGAGGGTGACCCGGTGGAGGCGGCGCGACCGGCCGGCACTGCGGGGCGGGGCGCCGCGGGACCCGCCGGGCAGGCCCCGGCCGGGGACCCGGCGCCGAAGCCCCCGGCCGGCGACTGAGCCTCGCCCGGCCCGCCCGCGCCCGGCCCGCCCGCGGCCGGGGTGGGCGGGACCGGCCCGGCCGGCCCGGACCGCCGTAGCGTGTCCCCGTACCCCGCGGCACCGGTACGCGGGACGGCACGGCGGTGAGAGGGGCGGACGGGATGGCTGTGGAACGGCTCGTGGTGGTGGGAGGGGACGCCGCGGGGATGGCGGCGGCCTCGCAGGCCCGGCGGCTCAGGGGCCCGGAGGAGCTGGAGATCGTGGCCTTCGAACGGACCCGGCACACCTCCTACTCGGCCTGCGGGATCCCCTACTGGGTGGGCGGGCAGGTCACGGGGGCCGAGGAGCTGGTGGCCCGGACCCCGGAGGAGCACCGGGCCCGCGGGATCGACCTGCGGATCCGCACCGAGGTGACGGAGCTCGACCCGGCAGGCCGCCGGGTGCGGGCCCGTGACCTGGAATCGGGCGAGGAGTACTGGACCGGCTACGACCGTCTGGTGCTGGCCACCGGGGCCCGCCCGGTCCGTCCCGCCCTGCCCGGGATCGACGCGGACGGGGTGCACGGGGTGCAGACCCTCGACGACGGGCAGGCCCTGCTGGACACCCTGGAGCGGACCGCCGGCCGCCGGGCCGTGGTGGTCGGGGCCGGCTACATCGGGGTGGAGATGGCGGAGGCCCTGGTCCGCCGCGGCTTCGAGGTGACCGTGCTGCACCGCGGGGATCAGCCGATGTCCACCCTGGACCCGGACATGGGGGCCCTGGTGCACGGCGCCATGAACGCCATGGGGATCCGCACGGTGGCCGGGGCCGAGGTGACGGAGATCCGCACGGAGAAGACCGTCGACGACGGCTCCGGCACCGGGAACGGGACCGGCGGTCGGGTCCGGGAGGTGGTCACCGCCGACGGCACCCGCTACCCGGCGGACGTGGTGGTGCTCGGGATCGGGGTGGAACCGCGGACGGAGCTGGCCCGCGCCGCCGGGCTGCCGCTGGGCCCCTCGGGCGGGTTGCTCACCGACCTGTCGATGCGGGTGCGGGGGTACGAGGACGTGTGGGCGGGCGGCGACTGCGTGGAGGTGCTCGACCTCGTCGCGGGCCGCACCCGGTACGTGCCGCTGGGGACGCACGCCAACAAGCACGGCCAGGTGATCGGTTCGGGGGTGGGCGGCGGGTACGCGACCTTCCCCGGGGTGGTGGGCACGGCCGTCAGCAAGGTCTGCGAGCTGGAGATCGCCCGGACCGGGCTGCGGGAGCGGGACGCGCGGGAGGCCGGGCTGCGGTTCGTGACGGCCGTGATCCGGTCCACGAACACCGCCGGCTACTACCCGGGGGCCGCGGAGATGACGGTGAAGATGCTCGCGGAGCTGCGGACCGGGCGGCTGTTGGGGGTGCAGATCGTGGGCGGCGCGGGTGCGGCGAAGCGGGTGGACGCGGCGGCGGTGGCGCTGACCGCGGGCATGACGGTGGAACAGGTGGTGGCCCTGGACCTGGGGTACGCGCCGCCGTTCTCCCCGGTGTGGGATCCGGTGCTGGTCGCGGCCCGCAAGGCGGTGGCGGCGGTCCGCGCGGCGGGCGCCTGACGGTCCGTCCCGTCGTGCCGCCTTCCGTCGTGCCCTCGTCCCCGACCCGCGTCCGCGACCCGTCCGCCCGGCCGCCCGGCCCGGAAACGCCCGACGCCCGCCGGGCGGGTGCCGGGCGGGCGTCGGAGGGGCGGGCGGTCGCCGGTCAGGCGGTGGCCGCGAGGGCCGTCACGAGGACCGGGGTGACCTGTTCGATCTGCCAGGGCCGGGCGCCGTGCGCGGCCAGGGCCTCGGCCACCGACTCCGGGGTGCGGCGGGCCGGGGGCTCCCAGCACAGCCGGCGCACGGTGTCGGGGGTGATCAGGTTCTCCTGGGGCAGCCGGAGGCGTTCGGCGAGGGCCGAGACCGCGGTGCGGGCCGCCGCCAGGCGGGCCGCGGCGGCCGGGTCCTTGTCGGCCCAGGAGCGGGGCGGCGGCGGGCCGGCCGGGGACTGGCCGGGCAGCGGCAGCTCGTTCTCGGGCAGGGCCTTGGCCCGGTCCACGGCCGCCATCCACTGGTCCAGCTGCCGTCGGCCCATCCGCTGCCCGTAGCCGGGCAGGGCGGACAGGGCGTGCACGTTCACCGGGAGCGCGAGGGCCGCCTCCACGATGGCCGCGTCGCCCAGCACCTTGCCGGGGGACACGTCGCGCCGCTGGGCGATCCGGTCACGGGTGTTCCAGAGCTCGCGGACCACCGCGAGCTGGCGGCGGCGGCGCACCTTGTGCATGCCGGAGGTGCGGCGCCAGGGGTCCTTGCGGGGCGGGGGCGGCGGGGCCGAGGCGATGGCGTCGAACTCCTGCCGGGCCCACTCCAGCTTGCCCTGGCGCTCCAGCTCCTTCTCCAGGGCGTCGCGCAGGTCCACCAGAAGCTCCACGTCCAGGGCGGCGTAGCGCAGCCAGGGCTCGGGGAGCGGGCGGGTGGACCAGTCGACGGCGGAGTGCCCCTTCTCCAGGGCGTAGCCGAGCACGCTCTCGACCATGGCGCCGAGCCCCACGCGGGGGAACCCGGCGAGGCGTCCGGCGAGCTCGGTGTCGAAGAGGGAGCCGGGCACCATGCCTATCTCGCGGAGGCAGGGCAGGTCCTGGGTGGCGGCGTGCAGGATCCATTCGGTACCGGACAGGGCCTCGCCGAGGGCCGACAGGTCGGGGCAGCCGACCGGGTCGATCAGGGCGGACCCCGCTCCTTCACGACGCAGCTGCACCAGGTAGGCGCGCTGGCCGTAGCGGTAGCCGGAGGCGCGTTCGGCGTCCACGGCGACGGGGCCGGTGCCCGCGGCGAAGGCGGCGATGACGCGGGCGAGGGACTCCTCGTCGGCGATCACCGGCGGGATCCCCTCCCGGGGTTCGAGCAGGGGAATCGGCAGCCCATCGGACGGAACCTCGGCGTCCGGGGGGCCGCCCCCGGTGGTGTTGCGCAGTTCTGCTGCGGTCTCTTGGGCGTCGGTCACCTGTCAAGGGTATCCGTGGAAAGCGGGCGCCCGTCGCCGGAACGTTCCGTCGACGGGCGCGAGGGCCTGCCCGGTGGGTGCCGCGGGCGTCCCCCGGGGTGCTCCCCGGCGTCCGCCCGCGGCCGCTCCGGCGGGATCCGCCGGAGCGGACCGGTCAGTGGATGATCCCGGTCCGCAGGGCCACGGCGACCATGCCGGCGCGGTCCCCGGTGCCCAGCTTGCGGGCGATGCGGGCCAGGTGGGACTTGACGGTGAGGGCGGACAGCCCCATGGAGACGCCGATGGCCTTGTTGGACTGGCCCTCGGCGACGAGGCGCAGCACCTCGACCTCACGGCCGGAGAGCTCGCGGTAGCCGCCCGGGTGGCTCGGGGCACCCGGGGGGCGGCGGTGCATACGGGCGGCGGCGGAGCCGATGGGGGCGGCGCCGGGCCGGGTGGGAAGTCCGATGTTGGTGCGCGTACCGGTGACGACGTAGCCCTTGACCCCGCCCGCGAGGGCGTTGCGGACCGCGCCGATGTCATCGGCGGCGGAGAGGGCCAACCCGTTGGGCCAGCCCGCGGCGCGGGTCTCGGAGAGCAGGGTGAGACCGGAACCGTCCGGGAGGTGGACGTCTGCCACGCAGATGTCACGCGGGCTGCCGACCCGGGGACGGGCCTCGGCGATGGAGGACGCCTCGATCACGTCGCGGACCCCGAGGGCCCACAGGTGCCGGGTCACGGTGGAGCGGACCCGGGGGTCGGCCACGACGACCATGGCGGTCGGCTTGTTCGGACGGTAGGCGACCAGGCTTGCGGGCTGCTCGAGAAGAACGGACACCAGGCCTCCTGGGGGAGTGGCGGGACGACCGGCTCGGGGAAGAAGCCGGGGCGAACCGTTGCGGATGGTCACTGACTCCTTCGGCACGTCACCCGCCCGGCTTTAGGGAATGATCACGATTTGGTGAGTAACAATTCGGGCAATTAGGACGCACGATCGATCACGAGACGATCAGAAGCCCGCACCCGGCGCCCGATTCTGACGCTGCGTTACCGTCCCGGGGGTCCGGGGAGGGCCCCTCCCCCGCCGTCGCGGACCCCCGTTCGGCTCCCCGACCAGCGCGGACGGCCCCCGGGCTACGGGTGGTGGGGACCGCGCCGCTGTGGCAGGGAGACCACGGCGGTGTCCATCGGGCCGGTCGGCGGCAGACCCGCGATCTGGCTCAGCAGTTCGCACCAGGCCGACAGGTGCGCGGCGGTGTCGGGCACCCCGCCCACCCCCTCGCGCGGGGTCCAGGAGGCCCGGATCTCGATCTGGGTGGCGGGCCTGCGTTCGGACAGTCCCCCGAAGTAGTGGGAGCTCGCCCGGGTCACGGTGCCGCTCGCCTCCCCGTAGGAGAGCCCGCGCGCGTCCAGCGCCCCGGTCAGCCAGGACCAGGACACCTCGGGGAGCAGCGGGTCGGCGGCCATCTCCGGCTCCAGTTCCGCCCGGACCAGGGTGACCAGGCGGAAGGTGCCGCGCCAGGCGTCGTGCCCGGCCGGGTCGTGCAGCAGGATCAGGCGGCCGTCCGCGAGGTCCTCGTCCCCCTCCACCACGGCCGCCTCCAGGGCGTACGCGTGGGGGGCGAGCCGTTGCGGGGGTTTGGTGGGATCGATCTCGATCCCCGGCCGGAGCCGCGCCTTCCGCAAGCCTTCGACCGCCCTGCGGAACGGGAGTGGGACGGATTCTTCCCTCGCCCCGTCCCTGCCGCCATCTGAAAATCGTCCCTGAGCCGCAGCCATGCGGGGAAGAGTAGGCGGAAGTCGGGCCCGTGCCGCGCAGGGACACCCGCCCCGCGCCGGACACTTCTTCATACGTGCGAAGATTTGGGCCGTGAGCACCGACGACCGCCCCGTGGGCCAGCCGAGCCAGACGTACGATTCCGCCTTCCTGAAGGCGTGCCGCCGCGAGCCCGTACCGCACACGCCGGTCTGGTTCATGCGCCAGGCGGGCCGCTCGCTGCCCGAGTACCGGAAGGTCCGCGAGGGCACCGCCATGCTGGAGTCCTGCATGCGGCCCGACCTGGTCACGGAGATCACCCTGCAGCCGGTGCGCCGGCACAAGGTGGACGCGGCCATCTTCTTCAGCGACATCGTCGTGCCGCTGAAGGCGATCGGCATCGACCTGGACATCAAGCCGGGCGTCGGCCCCGTCGTGGCGAACCCGATCCGCCGCCGCGAGGACCTCGCACAGCTGCGCGACCTCACCCCTGAGGACGTCCCGTACGTCACCGAGGCGATCGGCATGCTCACGGGTGAACTCGGCGCCACCCCGTTGATCGGGTTCGCCGGGGCCCCCTTCACCCTCGCCAGCTACCTGGTCGAGGGCGGCCCCTCCCGCAACCACGAGCACACCAAGGCCATGATGTACGGCGACCCGCAGCTGTGGGCCGACCTCGTGGACCGGCTCGCGGAGATCACCTCGGCCTTCCTGAAGGTGCAGATCGAGGCCGGCGCCTCGGCCGTGCAGCTCTTCGACTCCTGGACCGGCGCCCTGGCCCCGGCCGACTACCGCCGCCAGGTGATGCCGGCCTCGGCCAAGGTCTTCGACTCCGTCGCCTCCTACGGCGTGCCCCGGATCCACTTCGGCGTGGGCACCGGCGAGCTGCTCGGCCTGCTGGGCGAGGCGGGCGCGGACGTGGTCGGCGTGGACTGGCGGGTGCCGCTGGACGAGGCCGCCCGCCGGGTCGGCCCCGGCAAGGCGCTCCAGGGCAACCTGGACCCGGCCGTCCTCTTCTCCACCCCCGAGGCGGTGCGCGCCAAGACCGACGAGGTGCTGGCCGCGGCGGCCGGTCTGGAGGGCCACGTCTTCAACCTCGGCCACGGGGTCCTGCCCACCACGGACCCGGACGCGCTGACCCGCCTGGTCGAGCACGTCCACACCGCCACCGCCCGCTGAGGCGGGACGGCGCGCGAGCACCCGGGCGCCGGGTCCGGATCCCCCGCGGGGGATCCGGACCCGGCGCTTTCGCGTACCCGGGCGGAACCGGCCCGGAGTGTGACCTTCACCGCTGTTCGGGGTGGGGGTGTGCACATTGGTTACCCGCAAGTAGCATGGCGGGGTGAGCGCGCGCTCAGCCCCGGCTCGGGCGCGCGGCCGCGCAGCAGTGCACACCCGCACCCTGGAGGAGAGCCATCGTGCCTCGTACCGTCAGGGACGTCGTCTTCGTCGACGGCGTCCGCACCCCGTTCGGCAAGGCGGGCCCGAAGGGCATCTACCACGAGACCCGCGCCGACGACCTCGTCGTGAAGGCGATCCGGGAGCTGCTGCGCCGCAACCCGGCGCTCGACCCCAAGAAGATCGACGAGGTCGCCATCGCCGCGACCACGCAGATCGGCGACCAGGGCCTGACCCTGGGCCGCACCGCGGGCATCCTGGCCGGGCTCCCCCAGTCCGTCCCGGGCTACTCCATCGACCGCATGTGTGCCGGCGCCCTGACCGCCGTGACCGCCGTCGCGGGCGGCGTGGCCTTCGGTGCCTACGACGTGGCCGTGGCCGGCGGCGTCGAGCACATGGGCCGCCACCCCATGGGCGAGGGCGTCGACCCGAACCCGCGCTTCGTCTCCGAGAAGCTGGTCGACGAGTCCGCCCTCTTCATGGGCATGACCGCCGAGAACCTGCACGACCGGTACCCGACGATCACCAAGCTCCGCGCCGACGAGTACGCCGTGCGTTCGCAGGAGAAGGCCGCCAAGGCGTACGCCGACGGCAAGATCCAGCAGGACCTGGTGCCGATCTCGGTGCGCAACACGAACGAGGCCGTGGGCGAGACGGGCTGGGGCCTGGTCACCACCGACGAGCCCATGCGCCCGGGCACCACCCTGGAGAACCTGGCCGGTCTGAAGACCCCCTTCCGCGTGCACGGCCGGGTCACCGCGGGCAACGCGGCCGGCCTCAACGACGGCGCCACCGCCTCGCTGATCGCCTCCGAGGACTTCGCCCGCGAGAACGGCCTGCCGGTCAAGATGCGCCTGGTCTCCTACGCCTTCGCCGGCGTGGAGCCCGAGGTCATGGGCTACGGCCCGATCCCGGCCACCGAGAAGGCGCTGGCCCAGGCCGGCCTGTCGATCTCCGACATCGGCCTCTTCGAGATCAACGAGGCCTTCGCCGTGCAGGTGCTGGCCTTCCTGGAGCACTACGGCATCGCCGACGACGACGCCCGCGTGAACCAGTACGGCGGCGCCATCGCCTTCGGCCACCCGCTCGCCTCCTCCGGCGTCCGCCTGATGACGCAGCTGGCCCGCCAGTTCGAGGAGCAGCCCGAGGTCCGCTACGGCCTCACCACGATGTGCGTCGGCTTCGGCATGGGCGCCACCGTGATCTGGGAGAACCCGCACCACAAGGACGCCGGAGGCGACAAGTGAGCACCACCGCTGAGCTCCTGAAGGGCGCTGCCGAGCTGTTCCCGGACGAGGTCGTCACCCAGGCGCACGTCCGCCACCTCGACCTCCCGTACGGCGCCGGGCGCTTCGCGCTCATCACGCTGGACAACGGCTTCGACCACACCAAGCCGACCACCTTCGGTCCGCAGTCGCTGGCGAACCTGAACGCCGCCGTCGACCAGGTCGAGAAGGAGGCCGCCGAGGGCGCGATCACCGGCGTCGGCCTGACCGGCAAGCCGTTCATCTTCGCCGTCGGCGCCGACCTCAAGGGCGTCGAGCTGCTGAAGGCCCACGAGGAGGCCCTGGCCATCGGCAAGGGCGGCCACGACGTCTTCAAGCGGCTGGCGGGCCTCGCGGTCCCGACCTTCGCCTACTACAACGGCGCGGCCATGGGCGGCGGCGTCGAGGTCGGCCTGCACTGCACCTACCGCACCGTCTCGAAGGCCATCCCGGCCTTCTCCCTGCCCGAGGTCTTCCTCGGCCTGGTGCCCGGCTGGGGCGGCTGCGCCCTGCTGCCGAACCTGATCGGCGCCGAGCGCGCGGTCTCGGTGATCATCGAGAACTCGCTCAACCAGAACCGCCAGCTCAAGGGCAAGCAGGTCTTCGAGCTCGGGATCGCCGACGCGATCTTCGAGGGCGCGGACTTCCTGGAGCAGTCCCTGCTGTGGACCGCCCGGGTGCTGACCGGCGCCACCGAGGTCGTCCGTCCGGAGATCGACCGCGGCGAGGCCTGGGACGCGGCCGTCGCCAAGGGCCGTGCCGTGGCCGACTCCAAGGTGCACGGCGCCGCCCCGGCCGCCTACCGCGCGCTGGACATCATCGCCGCGGCCAAGGACGGGGACCTCCAGAAGGGCTTCGACGCCGAGGACGCGGCCCTGGCCGACCTCATCATGGGCGGCGAGCTCCGCTCGGGCATCTACGCCTTCAACCTGGTCCAGAAGCGCGGCAAGCGCCCCGCGGGCGCCCCGGACAAGAGCCTGGCCCGCCCGGTCACCAAGGTGGGCGTGGTCGGCGCCGGCCTGATGGCCTCGCAGCTGGCGCTGCTCTTCCTGCGCCGCCTGGAGGTGCCGGTGGTCCTCACCGACATCGACCAGGAGCGCGTGGACAAGGGCGTGGGCTACGTCCACGCCGAGATCGAGAAGCTGCTCGGCAAGGGCCGCGTCAACCAGGACAAGGCCAACCGCCTCAAGGCCCTGGTGACCGGCGTCCTGGACAAGGCCGAGGGCTTCGCGGACGCGGACTTCATCATCGAGGCCGTGTTCGAGGAGATGTCCGTCAAGCAGAAGGTGTTCGCGGAGGTCGAGGCGGTCGCCCCGGCGCACGCGATCCTCGCCACCAACACCTCCTCGCTGTCGGTGTCGGAGATGGCCTCGAAGCTCCGCAACCCCGAGCGCGTGGTCGGCTTCCACTTCTTCAACCCGGTCGCGATCCTGCCGCTGCTGGAGATCGTCCGCGGCGAGCGGACCGACGAGGCCTCCCTGGCCACCGCCTTCGGCGTGGCCAAGAAGCTGAAGAAGACCGCGGTCCTGACCAAGGACGCCCCGGCGTTCGTGGTGAACCGCATCCTGACCCGCTTCATGGGCGAGATCCAGAACGTCATCGACGAGGGCACCCCGGTGGCCACGGCGGAGAAGGCCATCGAGCCGCTCGGCCTGCCGATGTCCCCGCTGGTGCTGCTGGAGCTCGTGGGCCCGGCCATCGGCCTGCACGTCTCCGAGACCCTGAACCGCGCCTTCCCGGAGCGCTTCACCGTCTCCCCCAACCTGAAGGCCGTCGTCGGGGCCGGCAAGCGCGGCTTCTACGTCTACAAGCCGGAGAACGGCTTCAAGCCGGAGCTGGACCCCGAGGTCGCCGCCCTCCTGGTGCAGGGCGACTCCGTCCTGACCGAGGAGCAGGTCCGGGCCCGCGTCCTGGACGCGGTGGCCCAGGAGATCGGCCTGATGCTGGAGGAGGGTGTCGTGGCCGAGGCCCAGGACATCGACCTCTGCCTCATCACCGGTGCGGGCTGGCCCTTCCACCTGGGCGGGATCACCCCGTACCTGGACCGCGAGGGCGTCTCCGAGCGCGTCAACGGCAAGCGCTTCCTGGCGCCGGGCCTGGCGAGCGTCCCGGTCTGACCCGACCCCCGCCCCGGCGCACCTGACCGGCGCCCGTCCCCGTTCCCGGGGGCGGGCGCCGGTCATTTCGGGGCGGATGACAGAATGCCGGGCATGGAATCCCGCACCACCGAAGCCGGTCGCCCGGCCCGTCCGACCCGCCGCTCCCTGCTCGTCGCCGGCGGTGGCGCGGTCCTCGCGGCATTCACCGGCGCGGGATATCTCGCGGGAAAGGCCCAGTATCAGGAATCCGAAGACGAAAAGGATTTCGGATCCATGGCCGGGGAATTCGACATAGCCCACGGCGAACAATTCCTGCCGCCCACCTCGCTGCAGAACAAAACCGGTCCGCAGTCGTTCGCCTTCGACGACCAGAATCGTTTCCTCTACACCCTTCAAATCGTCCAGGGCGGAATCGAGCTGCCCGGCGAGGACGAGGTGGCGAGCACCGCCGAACGCCGCAAGGCGGGCGACATGTGCGTGACCCGCCTCGACTATTCCGGCAAGAACCGCGGGCACATGTACCTGAGCGGTTTCGGCCACGGGATCTCCTTCGGCGTGGAGCCCGGAAAGCGCCGCACCCACCTCTGGGTGGAGGGCGAGGCCGACGAGAAGAGCGGTTACGGACGGACCGTGACCCGGGTGCCCTTCGAGGACGGGGCGGTGCTCTACAGCTCCGACCCCGACATCGAGCACCAGGAGCCGCTGCCGGGGGCCGCGGTCACCCATCCCGCCCTCGACCTGGAGCGGGAGCGGGTCCTGCTCAGCTTCAAGGAGGGCGACGAACACCGGTACGCCGTCTACCAGATGGAGAAGTTCCGCAAGGGCTCCCACGGGCCCCTGTACGAGCTCGCGGACGTCTGGCAGCGCCAGGGGGAGTTCTTCCAGGGCTGTGCGCTGTACGGCGACTACGTCTATCAGCTGACCGGAAGCCCGTACACGGACGACGAGGGCGAGAACCCGCCGTCGGGCGGGGGCAACACCTACGTGGCGGCCATCGACCTGCGCACCGGCCGGCCCGCGGGCCGGCAGAAGGTGACGGTGGCCCCGGACCTGGACTTCCGGGAGCCGGAGGGCATCGCGATCTCGGTCTCGGACGGGAAGCCCTCGCTGTGCGTCGGCTTCTCCGTGAAGTCCAAAGACCGCCGCAAGCTCGCTGTGTATCGCTTCACACCGCCGGCGGCCCGGAGCTGACAGGAACGCGGAAAAAGTTCCGCACAGCGTGTCGGAGCGCACACGGAGCGTGACATTTCGTTAAGTCCGCATCACGGCGGGGTCAGGCGCCGATTACCAGAAGCGACGGTGTTTGCCGACCGTTTCACTGCGTACTATTCGGCGGTACGGCACCGGCTACTTTGATGCCTATACTACTGCGGCACTTAACAAGATCCTTACAGCCGGGAGGCCACGCCGCATGGGCAGGCAAAGCCGTCAGGCAGCGCTGGGCGTTCTCATCAGCGTCGCCCTGGTGTTGAGCTTCCTCGGCATGATGGCGGGGGTGGCGATGGCCTCCCTGCCCGTGTTCGTGTACTCCGCCGCGGTCAGCTACGCCGCCGACCTGACGCTGCACAGCGCCGAGTCCTCCACGCTGGACCGACTCCGCGACTCGCGGTTCGGCCTCACGATGCGCTTCCTGATCCGGCAGTTCCTGCTGCTGGCCCTGTGCGGCTCCATCGCGGAGCTGGACTCCTTCGTGGCGAAGATGGCCTCCCTGGGCCTGCTGCTGCTGTTCGTGCTCCAGCTGACCTACGGCGCCATCCTCAAGCGGGTCCGCAGCAAGCGCGCGGAGCTGCCGTTCACCACCCGCGGCCTCGACATGGAGCTGCTGGGCATCCGGCGCATGCCGCACCCGTTCCTCATGGACAAGCACGTCCGCAAGATGCTGCACCTGGACGTGCCGCTCGTCGCCGGCGCCCTCGGCACCATCGCCACCGACGACTGGCGCTACGTGACCTTCGGGTCCATCGCCACCGTCTGGGTGGCCTTCGTCGCCGTCCTGGTCCTGCTTCCCGGAGCCTGGAACGCGCTGTTCCTGCCCACCGGCGACGAGGCCCTGGACGAGCTCAACCGGCAGCTGGAGCACTACCGCCCCCAGGTCGCCCTCTACTTCACCTTCGCCGCCATCTCCCGGGACTTCATGTACCAGGTGAACATGTGGCTGGAGGCCCTGGAGGCCCTGGACCTGCGGCCCATCATCGTGCTCCGCGAGCGGGCCACCCTGCGCTACCTCGACGCCACCTCGGTGCCCGTGATCTGCGTGCCCAAGGCCGACAACCTGGCCCGGGTCGAGATGCCCGAGCTGCGCGTCTCCCTCTACCCCGGCAACGCGGGCAAGAACGTGCACATGCTCCAGCGCGCCGAGGTCAAGCACGTCTTCATCGGCCACGGCGACAGCGACAAGCTCGCCAGCTCCAACCGCGTCAGCAAGGTCTTCGACGAGATCTGGGTGGCCGGACGGGCCGGGCGCGACCGCTACGAGCGCATCAAGCACGCCGTCACGCACAACCAGATCGTCGAGGTCGGCCGCCCGCAGCTGATGACCCTCCACTCGTGGACGGGCAAGCCCGCGAACAAGGTGCCCACCGTCGTCTACGCCCCCACCTGGGAGGGCTGGACCGACGACGCCTGCTACACCTCGGTCATCCCGGCCGGCGAGAAGCTGATCCGCACCCTGCTGGACCACCCCCAGCAACTGCGCATCATCTACAAGCCCCACCCGCTGACGGGCACCCGTTCCCCGGTGGCCCTGGCGGCGCACAAGAAGATCATCTCGCTGCTCGAAGAGGACAACGCGAGCCGCTTCGGACGCGACATCGCCGACGACAAGAGCGCGGCCCGCAAGCTCGCCAAGATCGACAAGCGGATCGCCGACCTGTCCGAGCGCGGCGTCCGGTCCAAGTACCCGGACCTCTCGGAGGAGGAGCGGACCGCCCGCATCCGCGGCAGCCGCAACCAGGCCGGCTCCCTGTACTGGGACTCCCTGCCGGACTCCGCCCACCACGTGGTGACCGAGCGCATCCCCGCCCTGTACGACTGCTTCAACCACTCCGATCTGCTGATCGGCGACATGTCGAGCGTGGTGTCGGACTTCGTGGCCACGCGGAAGCCGTACGCCATCTTCAACCTCGAAGGGCTCCCGGACATCGAGTTCCGAAACGAGCAGCGCACCGCCTACGCCTCGTACCTGCTCGACTCCGAGTGCAACGGACTCGACGCGGCGATCGACGCGATGCTCTTCCCCGAGAACGACGTGATGGCCACCTACCGCGAGCAGCTCAAGGAATACCTGCTCGGGAAGGATTACCCGCCGTCGACCGTCCGCTTCAACAACGCGGCGAACGACCTCTACCGGCGGGGCCTGAAGGACTTCCCGATCGAGTATCCCGAGCGCCCCGTCCTTCCGGCCTAGCCCTTCCCGTCCGCACCCGTCCGAAACGCGTTTTCCCTCAATATCTCTCAGGAAGCAGGAGACCCTTGTCCCACAGTGCAACCCGACGCCGTACGGTCGCCGTCGTCCTCGCTGGTGGCACCGGTCAGCGCATCGGTCTCGAGATCCCGAAGCAGCTTCTGAAGATCGCCGGAAAGCCGATCCTCGAACACACGCTGCACATCTTCGAGCACGCCCCCGACATCGACGAGGTCATCGTGCTGATGACCCCCGACTACACGGGCGAGGCCGAGAAGATCGTCGCTCGCGCGGGCCTGAAGAAGGTCACCCGGGTCCTCGCCGGCGGCTCCACCCGCAGCGAGACCACCAACATCGCCATCGCCTCCGTCTCGGAGACCCTGGCCGCGGGCGAGGACTGCAACCTCCTCTTCCACGACGCCGTCCGCCCGCTGCTGTCCCAGCGCGTGGTCAAGGAGTGCGTCGAGGCCCTGGAGCGCTACCAGGCCGTGGACGTGGCCATCCCCTCCTCGGACACCGTCATCGTCACCCGCACCCACGGCGACGACGGCGAGTTCATCACCGAGGTCCCGGACCGCTCCCGGCTGCGCCGCGGGCAGACCCCGCAGGGCTTCCGCCTCTCCACCATCCGCCGCGCCTACGAGCTGGCCTGCGGCGACCCGGCCTTCCAGGCCACCGACGACTGCTCCGTGGTCGTGCGCTACCTGCCCGACGTCCCGGTCCACGTGGTCATGGGCGACGAGTACAACATGAAGGTCACCCAGCCCGTCGACGTGTTCATCGCCGACAAGCTGTTCCAGCTGGCCTCCTCCCTCGCCCCCGAAGAGGCCGGCGACGAGTTCTACCGCCAGCAGCTCGAAGGCAAGACCATGCTGATCTTCGGCGGCTCCTACGGCATAGGCGCCGACATCGCGCGGATAGCCGAGGGGTACGGCGCCCGCGTCTTCGCCCTCGGCCGCTCCACCACCGGCACCCACGTGCAGAACCCCGACCACGTGGACGAGGCCTTCGCCACCGCCTACGCGGAGACCGGCCGCGTGGACTTCGTCGTCAACACCGCGGGCATCCTCCGCGTCGGCCGCCTCGCCGAGACCGACAACGACACCATCCGCGAGGCGCTGGAGGTCAACTACCTCGCGCCCGTGAACATCGCCCGCTCGGCGTTCAAGTACCTCAGCGAGACCCAGGGCCAGCTGCTGCTCTTCACCTCCAGCAGCTACACCCGCGGCCGCGCGGACTACAGCCTGTACTCCTCCACCAAGGCCGCCATGGTCAACCTGACCCAGGCCCTCGCCGACGAGTGGGCGGGCGACCGGGTCCGGGTCAACTGCATCAACCCCGAGCGCACCGCCACCCCGATGCGGACCAAGGCCTTCGGCCAGGAGCCCGAGGGCTCCCTGCTGTCCTCCGAGTCGGTGGCCCGCAGCTCCCTGGACGTCCTGCTCTCGGAGATGACCGGGCACGTCATCGACGTCCGCCAGCAGGACCCCACCGCCCCCGCCCAGCGCTCCGGCTTCGAGGCCGCCCTGGCCTCCGTGCTCAGCCGGTCCTCGGAGGACTAGATGAGCCAGCCAGCAGGTCAGCCCGGACAGCGGCGGCGGATCTTCGTCGCCAGCGGCTCCAACGCGGTCACCCGGCCCTACAGCTTCGTGCCGATGGCCGGGTGGGTGCAGGCCATGCCCCTCTTCCTCACCGACGAGGTCGAGGTGGTCAACTGCGCCCGCGCGCGGGCCAGCTCCAAGAGCTTCCGGGAGCGCGGACGCCTCCAGTGGATCCTGGAGAACATCTCCCCCGGCGACTACCTGCTGTTCGGCTTCGGCCAGAACGACGTGAAGCCGGACCCCGGCCTGCACACCAAGCCGTTCTCCACCTTCCTGGAGCACATGTCGGCCTACGTGCACGGCACCCGCAAGGCCGGCGGCCACCCGGTGATCATGCTGCCCTACGAGCGGCGCCGCATCGACCGGCACGGCAACGTCTCCCGCTTCCTCGGCGACTACCCGCTGGCCGCCCAGCAGCTCGCCGAGGACGAGCACGTCCCGGTCGTGGACCTGTACCGACAGAGCCTCCAGTGGTGGGAGGAGCTCGGCCCGGAGAACTCCAAGCCGGTCTTCGTCTACCTGCGCCCCGGCGAGCCCCTCCAGGCCAACGTGCAGGACGCGGACAACGTCCACCTGCGCGCCGAGGGCGCCGTGGAGGTGGCCCGGTTCACCGTCCGCTCCATGCTGGAGCAGGGCATCATCCCCGCCCACTGGGGCAGGGACCTCGACCGCCGCCGCTTCGACTACAGCGAGATGGGCTGGCTGGACGAGGAGACCTTCCGGCTGCGCACCAAGTCCCGCGTTTCCCAGTACCCCGGCGCCTGAGGAGTCCGGCACGTGAACCACCTGCTGTGCCGGGGCCGGATCCTCGGCGAGAACCCGGCCCTGGGCCTCGTGTACGCCGGGCTGTACAGCTCCGCGGACCCCTTCCGCGGGGTCATGCCCGGCGAGACCCTCCAGCTCGGCCTGTCCGTGGCCCCCGGCGAGGGAGCCTCCCGCGGCTACGCCTACCTGCCGGAGGCCCCGCTGCTCGGCGCCGCCGAGATCGAGGCCGTCCAGGGCATGGAGTACTTCCGCGAGCAGCGCTGGTTCCGGGTCCGCGCCGACGGCGGGGGCAACGCCACCGGCGTGGTCCAGCTCCGCGTCAAGGACCCCGCCACCGCCCGGCGGATCCGCCCGCAGATCCTCGTCGGCATGCCCGACGCGAGCGGCCGCAAGACCCTGCGCACCGCCAAGCTGAGCGACGAGGCCCTGGTGGTGCGGCGACTGCGCGCCCCCGGCCTGCGGATCGCCGCCGAGCCCGGCCAGACCGGCTCGGTGAACCTGCTGGCCGGAGTACCGGCCGGATGCACCGCCGTCTCGGTCTCCAAGCCGGAGAACGGCAAGGCGGACCTGGCCTACGACGGCTGGGTGACCTACGCGCCCGCGCGCGGGTTCACCGGCTACGACCGGTTCCGCTACACCGTGGCCACGCCCGACGGAGGCAAGCTGTCCTCGCACGTCAACGTGCTGGTCGGGCCGGGCTACCACGCGCCGGGGGTGTTCCCCGAGCACAGGACGAGCACGCAGTTCCGCCGCTGGCAGTGGCCGGAGTTCACCGGGGAGATGCCGTGGCCCCCGGAAGCCCAGGCCGCGCGGAACCGATGAGGGGCAACCGAAGATGAGCACGGGATGGGTCCGCCCCGCGGACATCAAGGACGTGACGGTCGTCGTCCGCGTCTGCAATCAGGCCGCGGTCGTGGACGCCTGCCTGGCCTCGCTGGCCGCGCAGACCCTCGGCACCGAACGGCTGGAGGTCATCGCCGTCGACGACGGCTCGACCGACGACAGCGGGGCCCTGCTGGCGCGCGCCGCCCACCAGTACCCGAGCTGGCTACGGGTGGGCCAGGTGCCGCGGGGCCTGAGCCCGGCGGCCGCCCGGAACTGGGGCCTGAGCCAGGCCGCCGGCCGCTACGTGATGTTCCTGGAGGGCGTGGACCGGCTGGCGCCGGGCGCCCTGGAGGCCATGGTGGCCTCCGGCGACCGCAACGAGTCCGACGTGGTCCTGGGCAAGCTGGAGAGCTCCGGCCGGCACGCCGTGGCCACGTCCATGTTCCGTCGCACCCAGACGCACCTGGACCTGTACACCTCGAAGGCGTACTGGTCGCTGACCCCGGACAAGCTGTTCCGCACCTCGATGGTGCAGCGCCGCGGGCTGGCCTTCCCCAACGACATGACCATCGGCGACGACCAGGCCTTCACCGCCGCCGCCTACATCGGCGCCGACAACATCTCGGTCGTCGGCGACGCCACCTGCGTGATCAAGGGACCGGGCCAGGGCGCCCGGGTCTCCCTGACCGAGCGGGTCGGGCTCGTGCGCCGGCTGCTGGCTCTGGTCGACTCCCTGGTCCCGCCGGGCCCGCAGCGGGACAAGCTGTACTCCCGGCACTTGGAGGTGGAGCTGGGCAAGGCCACGGCCGCCGCCCTGCTGAACCCCACCGACCCGGTGGACCGGGAGCAGACCCTGTGGGCGGCCTCAGAGCTGCTGCGCGCCCAGGCGTCCCCGGGGGCGCTGACCCTGCTGCCGCGGATGATCGCGGTGCGCTTCGCGCTGCTGGCCGCGGGCAAGTTCGCGGAGGCCGAGCGGATCGCCGCCTTCGAGGTGGACAAGGAGCGGCCGGCCGTCCGCAAGACGGTGGAGAACGGGCGGGTGTACACGCAGCTGCCGTTCTTCCGGGACGCGGCCGTCGGACTGCCGGACGAACTGTTCGACATCACCGACGACATGACGGTCAGTCACGAACTGCAGAGCATGAAGTGGAACGGCTCGCTGCTGCTGTTGGACGGGTACGCCTTCTACGAGCAGCTGTCCACCAAGGAGCGCGCCACCCGGGTGGTGCTGCGGCAGCGCGGCACCGGGGTGGAGGAGACCTTCTCGGTGACGGCCCGCCGCGACGACAACCTCACCAACGCCAAGGGCAACACCCGGGCGATGGGCCGGTTCTCCTCGCGGATCAACCTCTCGCAGACCTCCAGCGGGTGGCCGGTGCCCACGGGCATCTGGGACCTGTACCTGAAGGTCAGCTTCGAGGGCGTGGTCCAGGAGGTCCGGCTGGGCCCGAAGCGGTCGGCGGAGCTGGACACGATGGCGCGGCTGCCGGTGGGCATCGCGCCCTCCCCCACGATGCAGGGCATGGAGCTGGTGGCCACCCCGCACTACACGCCCTCGGGCGGGCTGAGCATCGAGGTGTCCCAGCGGATCCCGCTGCCGGTGTACGAAGCGTAGGAGCAGCGGGTACGAGCGTGGGGAGCCCGGCGGGCGGCGGGACCGGTGACGGTCCGCCCCGCCGGGCTCCCGCGCGTGCGGGGCCCGGCACGGGGCCGCGGGGGCGGTCAGGCGATCGGCTGCCAGCCGCCGAAGGCGAGGCCGTCGCCGCCCGGGTCCTGCCGGGCCACGGAGGGGACGCCACGGGCGTCCAGGGCGGCCACCACGATGCGTCCGGAGCCGTCGACGGCCACCTGCGGGGCGCGCAGGTCCCGGCCGCCCAGGGAGGCCCACCAGGCGCCGTAGCCCTCGTTCTCGGTGACGTAGGCGGTCAGCTCGATGTCGCCCTGGGCCCCGCTCTGGGCGAGGACGGTGCAGTCGTAGCCGCCGATCATCGCGCGGCCCGCGCCGGGGGCGCCGCGGCCGCCCGCCCCGCCGAGGCCCATCAGGCCGCCCTGCACCTCGCGGTGCGGGGCCCGCCAGGCCACCAGGGAGCCGTCGCCGGGGTAGCGCCAGAAGTAGGTGGCCCGGCCGCGGCCGGTCTCGCAGACGGTGGCGCTGCCGGGGACGAGGGGGGTGCCGATGCGCTCGGTGAGGGCGAAGCGGCCCTGTCCGGCACCGGCCCAGCGTTCGATGCCCGCTCCGCCTTCGGCGAGGAGTTCCAGGGCGCCGCCCGCGGGCATGGCCGCGGTGATCCCGCCGATGACGGGTTCGGGGCTGATGTGCTTCCAACCGCCCCACCCGCCGTTGGGGTTGCGGCTGCGGCGGACGATGCCGCCCAGGCGGAGGGAGACGAGCACGTGCACGGAGCCGGAGCGGCGGTTGACGACGATGCGGGGCGGGCCGGTGAGGGAGTCGCCGGTGGGGCCGCCGCGGACGCCGGGGACGCCGAGGGGGTGCCAGTCGGTGAGGGCGCGGCGGCTCTGGAACTGGGTGGCGAAGGCCACTTCGGGGGCACCTTCGGGGCTCCGGCGCAGGGCGATGAAGTGGACGTAGCCCTCGGGACTGCGGGCCATGTCCACCGGTCCCGTGCCCCCGGGTATCTCCACCGTGTCGGGGCCGGACCAACGGCCCGGGGAGGTCGGGTCCTCGGTCCAGCGGAGCAGGGCGCCGGGCGCGGGCAGGTAGGCGGTCAACAGCCCGTCGCCGCCCGCGAAGAGCCAGGTGCCGGTGGGAAGGGCGGGGCCCCGGCCGTCGGTGCCGTGCGGGGGCCGGTCGGTCCCGTGAGGGGAGACCGCGGACCTGTTGCCGCCTCTGCCTCGGTTCACGCCGCCTGCTGCCTTTCCGCCGGTACCGGTTGATAACTCTTGCGCCGAATGTCCCGTTTGACCCGGTGTCGCATCGGAAGGGTGTACCCGCCCCGACAGACTCCACCCCTCGAAAGTCTGTCTATTATTCACACCATCCTCAGCCAGACGGCCCGGCCGGTTCAGACCGGTCGCCCCGGCTCCCGCACTGCAACCCTAAGCGGTCCCGACGGAAGGGCTCGACGAGCTATGACCAGGCAGACCGGCAGCTCCCGGCGCCGCCCGAAGAGCCGTGCCCGCCGCGCGCTGACCATCGCCCTGCTCTCGCTCGCGATCCTCTTCGTGGGTCTGGCCGGAGCCGGCTGGTGGCTGTACAGCCACCTCAACGGCAACCTGGACAGCGTGGACCTCGACAAGGCCATCGGCGACAACCGTCCGGAGAAGGTCGCCACCGGCGCGCAGAACGTGCTCGTCCTCGGCTCGGACTCGCGCAGCGGGGCCAACGCCGAGCTGGACCACGGCGACGTGGGCGGCACCGCCCGCTCCGACACCGCGATGCTGCTGCACATACCCGAGGGTCGCTCCAAGGCCACCGCGGTGAGCATCCCCCGCGACACCCTGGTGACCCGGCCCGAGTGCCGCAAGGAGGACGGCTCCACGCTGCCCTCCAAGAACCGCGTGATGTTCAACTCCATCTACACCGTGGGCGGTCCGGCCTGCGTGGTGAACACCGTCGAGCAGATGTCGAACATCCGCATCGACCACTTCGTCGAGGTGGACTTCGCCGGCTTCAAGGGCCTGGTGGACGCGCTCGGCGGGGTGACGGTGACCCTGGACGAGCCCATCAACGGCGGCAAGGGCGGTCTCCAGCTGGAGGCCGGCACCCACAAGCTCGACGGCACCGACTCGCTGAAGTTCGTCCGCACCCGCTACGGCTACAAGGACGGCAGCGACCTCGGCCGCATCGGTCTCCAGCAGCAGTTCATGCTGGCCATGCTCACCGAGATCAAGAACCAGAACGCCTTCGGCAACCCGACCCGGCTCTACAAGTTGGCCGACGCCGGCACCAAGTCGCTGACCACCGACTCCGAGCTGGCCTCGCTGACCTCCCTCGCCGACTTCGCCAAGAGCATGAAGGGCGTGGACGCGAACACCATGGAGACGATCATGCTCCCGGTGGCCTACGACAAGGTGGACCCCAACCGCGTGGTCGCCGCCCGTCCGCAGGCCGACCAGCTGTGGGAGGCCCTGCGCAACGACACCAAGGTGCCCGCCTCGGCGAAGAAGTCCCCCGCCACCGGCGGCTGAGCGCCCCGCGCGCAC
Organism: Streptomyces sp. NPDC097619; assembly: GCF_040302735.1. Lineage (NCBI taxonomy): Bacteria > Bacillati > Actinomycetota > Actinomycetes > Kitasatosporales > Streptomycetaceae > Streptomyces > Streptomyces sp. NPDC097619. Next base: position 31,843 of record NZ_JBEOSD010000090.1, read on the forward strand.
CGCGCGCCGCAGAAGACCGGACCGGGGGGGGGGGGGCCCCCCCGCCCGCGCGGGGCCGGCCCCGCCGCGGCG
>NZ_JBEOSD010000091.1:0-31583 GCF_040302735.1 Streptomyces sp. NPDC097619
CAACCGATTTAGCAACCAGTTAGCGGTGTGCTCCCCGTGTGCCTAGCCCCCTGGGGGGCGGCCCCCCCCCCCGGGGCGCCCGCCCCCGCCTCGGTGCGAGGAGCGCCGTCGGCGTCAGCGGACGGTCTTGTAGACCTGCCAGCCGGTGCCGAGCTGGAAGCGGGGCCCGAAGGTGCCCTGGCCGGTGCCGGCGAGGCGCCAGATCTTCCCGGAGGTGTCGCGGGCCAGGAGGTCGTTGTGACCGTCCCCGTTCAGGTCCCCGATGCCGACGAGGGTGTCGTACGAGGCGCCCCAGTCCTTCGCGATCCGCTTGGTGTAGAGGAAGTCGCCCTTGCCGTCGCCTTCCATCCGGAACAGGCCGTTCTTGCTGCCGTGCGCGACGAGGTCGCCGACGCCGTCGCCGTTGATGTCCCCCACCCCGACGATCTTCTTGAAGATGTTGACGCCGTTGCGGAGGACGATCCGGGCGCCGGGCAGGCCCGTGGCCGGGTCGGTGTCGTAGCGGTAGAGGATGCCGGTCTTCGGGTCGCGGGCCACCAGGTCCGGGAGACCGTCGTTGTCGAGGTCACCGGGGCTGGTGATGATGTCGTAGGCGTTCCAGCCCTTGCCGACCACCTTGTACGGGGTGTTCGGGGTGAGGGCGGCGGCCTTGCAGCCGGGGCTGTAGCGGCGCAGTTGGCCGTCGGTCATGCGGACCAGCACGTCGTTGCAGCGGTCGCCGTCCATGTCGCCCATGGGGACGGGCAGGGTGCCGGCCTTCCAGCCGGTGCCGGTCTTCGAGCCGCTGAAGTTGCCGGTGGCGGGGTGGCCGTAGGCGATGCGGATGCCGCCGGTCGAGGTCACGGAGAAGACGTCGCCGATGTTGTCGGGGGCGCCCGCGCCGGAACCGAAGTCCCGCAGGGTGCGCCCGCCGGCGGTGACGGTGACGGTGCCCGTCGCGAGGACCCGCTCCCCGCGGACGCCCTCGGCCGTGGCCTTCAGGGTCCAGGACAGCGGGCCGTCGGGGACGAGGGACCCGTTGGCGAGCCGACCGTTCCAGCGCGGCGCGAGGAGGTCCTTCTCCTCCTCGAAGACCTCGCCCTGCGGGGCCGTCCACACGGTCCGGCCGGTCCGGGGATCGGTGACCGTCAGGTCCCAGGTGGACACCGCCCGGTCCAGGGTCCAGCTCGGCGCCCACGCGGCGTCCGCGGTGGACTTCGGCACCTTCGCCGTGGGCGGGACGGACTTCGACACGATCTTCAGCGGACCGGGCGCGGGGGCCGTCCGCGCGGACTTCACCGTGTCCTGCGGTCCCGACCACGCGTAGGTGCCCTCGCCGCGTTCGTTGACGGTGAGCGCCCCGTACCCGGTGTCGGAGCTGCCGCCGACGAGCTCGTTGTCCCACCAGATGCCGTCGGCGGACCGGGACAGCTCGACCTGGGTCCGGAAGCTCTTGCCGTTCCGGGTTTCCATGAGGTTCGCCACGATCCGCAGTCGACCGGACTTCGTCGCCGCCACCCGCGGGTTGAATCCGCCCCGGATCCGGTAGTAGGTGTCCCCCCAGGTACGGGTGTCGGCCTCCCACTCGCGGGTGTTGATGGCGTCGTCGCCGTCCCACACGAGCGTGACGTCGGCGTCGGATTCGACCACCGGCCGCAGCGAGGCCACGTCCTTGCCCGGCTCCGTCACGGGGGCGGGAGTCGACCAGGTCGCGTCCCCGGACTTGCGGATCGTCACGTAGGAGGCGGAGCGGGTCCGCTCGCCGTCGTGGAGCGAGCGCTGCCAGGTGACGGCCAGGGTGCCCGTGCCGGTGCCGCCGGCGGCGAGGGCCGGGGCGAAGGGGCCGCTCCAGTCGGGGCTCGGGGCGGCGCCGGTGTCCAGGGGCTCCGGGGCGTTCCACTGCGCCGCGCCGGCCGGGCGGCCGGCGGTGAGGAGGCGGTCGCCCTGCTGGTAGAGGAGGGTGGCGTTGCCGGCGGCGTCCACGGCGAGATCGGTGTACTGCGGGGCTTCCTGTCCGCTGCCCGGGGTACCGACGCGCACGGGGGCGGACCAGGTGCCGTCGGAGGCCCGGGTGGCGGTCTGCACCTCGACCACGGCGGGCGCCGAGGCGCGGGGCGTCCAGCCGACCCAGCCGACCCAGACGGCGGTGGCCGTGCCGCCGGGCCCGGCGGCCAGCTTGACCTCTCGGGGCCGCAGGCCCGCCGACAGCGGCAGCACCTCGGTGGTCGCGCTCCAGCGGCCGGAGGTGAAGCTCGCGCTCACCAGGCGGCCCGGGGTGCCGTTCGCGGAGCCGATGTCGCCCGGGTACTCCCGCCACAGGGCCACCACCGACGGGCCCGCGGTGGTCAGGGTGATCAGTTCGCGGTCCTCGGCCTCCCGGGGCGTGCTGCCCAGGGCGACCGGGGCGGTCCAGACGCTCGAACCGCCCGCCCGGGTCACCGCGTAGTAGGTGTTGGTCCGGTCGGTACCGGAGGCGGGCCGGGCCCGGAAGACGACCACCGTGGTGCGGTCGGAAGCCACTGCCACCGACATGGTCTTCACGTCGCGGACGGCGAGCCCGGACCGGTAGGCGGTCTCCGCGCTGGAGAACGTCGGCAGGACGTCGTCGGCCGCCACGGCGCTGCCGGCCGGGCCGAACAGCGGGACGGCCCCGGCGACGGCCGTGAGGACCACCGAGGCGGCGAGGGCCCGGCGGCCCCGGAGAGCGGTGTGACGCAGCTGACGCAATGGATCCCCCGTGCTGTGAAGTGCCGCTGACATGCGTCAGACCCTTCACGTCCACGTGGAGTTGTGCGCCTCGTCGTGTGGTGTGGATCACCCGGTGGCTGCGCCGGAGCCCCGGCCCGAGGCGGGCCGGGACTCCGGGGCGTCCGGGGTCGCTCAGGCGGAGACGGCGTACCCGAGGAAGGCGGTCCAGGCGCCGGGCGCGAGGGCCAGCTCGGGGCTGTCCGCGAGCTTGGAATCACGGACGTGCACGGTCTCGCAGGCACAGGTGGCGACCTCTACGCAGTCGTCGCCATCGCTGCTGCTGTGGGTGGACTTGTGCCAGGGGATGGCGACCTCTACGCAGTCATCGCCTTCGCTGCCGCTGTAGCTGCTCTTGAACCAGTGCAGCTCTGCGTTGCTCATAGCGTTCCTCGCATTCGCTCCAACAGGCCCCGCGACTCTGCGGGGTTGAGGGCCTGTGAGCGCAGTTTGGCATACCGCTGATGGAGAACGCCGACGGCTTTGGGCTCCGAAATGAGGTGCCCCGTCTTCTGTCCTTCGCTGTATCCCATCCAGGTGTTGTCTTCGGTCTCCAGGAGTCGGAGGGGGCCGTCGGTGCCCGCGTGATCCGGCTGGACGAGCGGCACCAGCTGAAAGGTGACATTCGGCAGTCGGGAGATCTCGATCAGGTGCTCGATCAGCCGCCCGGTGATCTCCCGTCCCCCGATCTGCCGCTCGATCACCGCTTGGTCCACGATGAAGCTGAAGGCCGTGTACGGGGTGCGGTGCAGCAGGTGCTGCCTCTCCAGCCGCATCTTGACCCGTGCTTCCACCTGCTGTGGCGTGGGGGGAGGAGGTGCATTGCGGATCAGGGCCCGCGCGTACTCCTCGGTCTGGAGCAGGCCCGGCACGACCCGGCACTCGTAGGTGTTCAGGGCCAGCGCGATGTCCTCCAGCCGGGCCCACTCGCGGAACCAGGAGGCCAGGCCCTGCTGGCGCATGAGGTGGCGGGCGGCCAGTCGGAGGACGCCGAAGGCGTCCAACTGTTCCTCCGCGCGCTCCACGAACCGCGGGGACGGATAGCGGCGGCCCTGCTCGATGGAGCCGATGTACTGCACGGAGTACCTCATCAGCGGGGCCAGTTGCTCCTGGGTGAGCCCCCGGCGCTTGCGGAACGCCTTGACCGTCTCCCCGAAGCCCACGAGGCCGCTGTTGGGTTCCACTTCTTCGTCGCTCTCGATGTCGGTACTGGTGTTGGTCATGCCCGTCACCTCCCGGGTGTGAAGTGTCACGAGCTGTAACCGCGCCTGTCCAGGGATCGGACTCGTACAAATTGATTTGTACGAGTCCGGTTGCTGCTCAAACCGCCCTGACCGGCGAGAACTTGGTCCCATGGACGCTCTCGCCGAGGTCTCGGCGCCACCCGTACGCATGTTCACTCAGCGTTTCAGCGCGACCCGCCGGGGCGCCCGGCTCGCCCGCTATCTGGCCACCCTGCAGTTGCACGACTGGGGGGTGCCGCTCGGGGGCGACGCCTCCTACGCGGTGTCGGTGGTGCTCGGGGAGCTGGCGGTGAACGCGATCACGCACGGGCGGGTGCCGGGGCGGGACTTCGAGGTGCGGTTGGTGCTGCTGCCGGCCACGGGCACGCTCCGGGTGGAGGTGTCCGACCCGAGGGCGGACCGGCTGCCGCTGACGGGGCCGGAGGGGTGCGGGCTGCGGCTGGTCGGGGCCTTCAGCCGGGGGTGGGGGGTGACCGGGCGGCGGATCGGCAAGACGGTGTGGGCCGAGCTGTGCCTCGGGCGGAACGGCCTGGGCTGAGCCGGTCGGACCGCGCCGGTCGGGCGGGCCCGGATATCCGTTCGCGCGGGTGCCGGGCCCGCGCGATGATCCCCGTCGGAGGAACGGGGAGGGCGCTGTTGTCGGACGTGTTCGTGTGCGCGGGGTGCGGGGCCGAGCTGACGGGTCCGCTGTCGGAGGTCGCGCTGCCGGCGCACAGTCGCCAGGAAGCCTGGAACGGGCGTTGGATGCCCGCGCTGATGGAACCGGGCACGTACGCCGTGCAGCCGGAACCCTCCGGCCCGCCCTACCTGGAGTGGGACGAGTTCGCGCCCGGGGAGCCGGAGGCGCGCGGGGTGTACGCCTGGGACCCGGTGCTGTCGGACGGGCCGGCGGGGGCGGTGCTGATCGCCCCCGGGGAGCTGTGGGGCACATACGTCTTCCCGGACGCGCACCACGGGGGCTGCTGCGGGGTGGCGGGCGGGGCGGGGCCGAACACGGCCTGCTCGCGGTGCCGTACGCCCGTGGCGACGCGCATCGACGACTGCTACCGGTGGCAGGAGGTGTGGCTGCACCCGCCCGGGGTGCGCCGGATCCCCGGCCCGGAACTGCCCGCCGACCGGATCGCGGGCTGGGCGGAGCTGGTGCGGGAGATCGAGCCGGAGCCGCCCGTGGATCCGTACGGCTCCTGGTCACCGGTGTGGCACGCGGCGGTGTCGGTGGCCCTCGCCCACCTGCTGGTGGGCAGTGGCGGGCGGCGGGTGGTCTTCCCGAAGGGGCCGGTGGAGCAGGTGTTCCGGCGGAGCGCGGAGCGGTGGCTGCCCGACCCGGCCCGGGGCGAGGTGCCGCTGCGGGTGGCCGGTCCGGGGCTGCCGGGGCCCGGACCGGGGGCGGACGCGCTGCTGCTCGTGCCCTCCCATCCGCGGACCGGGCGGGTGTGGGAGCCGGCGGACGATCCGGGGGCGCGGCGGGTGCCGCTGCCGTTCCCGCTGTGGCTGCACCTGGCCCGGGGCGGACGCGACCGTCGGGGGCTGCCGGCGACGGGCCGGCTGCCGGCCGGGGTGGCGCGGGACGATCCGGCGCCGCCCGCGGCCGCCTACCTCTTCGAGGCGAACACGTGGCTGACGCGCCGGACCCTGGCCCGGCTGCCCGCCGTCCGGGAGCCCTGGCCGGCCGCCCTGTACGCGCGGATGGTGGCCCCGGAACGCCGGACGGCCGCCACCCGGAGGTGACGGCCGGCCCCGCGCACCCGGTCGGCGCGGTCAGTCCACGCCGACCAGGGAGAGCAGCTTCGGGTAGGCCGAGGACTGCGACAGCAGCAGGAACCCGGCGAGGGCGAACAACCAGGCGGTGTTCTCGCGTGCGTTGTCGCGGAACCAGAAGTCGATGCGGCGCAGCGGGCGGCGGACGCGGTGCGCGGAGACCAGCCGGGCCAGGGTGAGCAGGGCCGCCGGGGCCACCATCACCGCGCAGTACACGGCCATGATCCCGGCCTGGGAGGCCCAGGGGAGGCCGCTGCGGTCCAGGGTGCCGATGGCCGCCAGGTACGGGAACACCGTGGCGGCTTCGAGGACCACGGCCAGCAGGGAGACCGTGAGCAGCCCGGCCGTGGTGGCGCCGGGGCCGACGGCCCGGTCCCGCCAGTGCGCGAGCCGGCCCGGCCCGGAGCGCTCCTTGCGGACGAACCCGTACCAGAGGGCCGTCAGGATCAGGGCCCCGCCGACGACGGCGAGGGCCTTGTCCCCGGTGGGCGAGTCCACGGCCGCCTTCAGGTCCGCGCGGACCGCCGACAGGGTGCCGAGCAGCACCAGCCCGAGGGCCAGGTATCCGGCGGCGACCAGCAGCAGGTAGCCGAAGACGCGGCCGGTGCGCAGCCCCGAGGGCATCAGCAGGAACCAGACGGGCACGGCGATCGTGGACACCCCGAGCGTGTCGAGGAGGGCGAGCGGCAGGACCTCCACGAAGGTCCCGCCAGTGGTCGCGGCCTCGGCGGCGAGGGCGGCGGTCGTCACCGGTGGTGCTCCTCGGATCCTCGGGGGAGGTCAGAGCCCCGGGTGGTCGCGGTGCTTCCGCGCCTCCCGCTCCACCTCCCGGTCGAACTCCCGCCGCATCTCCCGGTCCCGGTCCCGCTCCCGGTCCGCATCGCGCCCGCGTGATCCGGAGAGACCGAAATCCTCGCGCAACTCCTCGACGATGCCCTTCGGCTTCCGGCGGCGGGTGCTCTCCGCCAGTTCGATCACACCGAGGACCACGAGGACCACACCGAACGGGCGGCCTTCGAACCATCCGAATTCCAGGTCCGGGAAGAAGAGGGCGAGCACCCCGCCCGCGAGGATCGCGGCCACCCCGAACACCCGCTTCACGTCCGACGTCCCCCTGGATTCCGCCCGATCGGAACAAACAGCGCAACTCGGCTCCACCGTACGTCACATCGAAGCGGGCGGGCCATCTCCCGAGGGCCGGCGGCGCAGGGAGGCCGAGAATCGACCGAGGGGCCGGATCGTGCCGTCGCGCGGGCGCCGGGCCCGGAGCCCCGGTTCGGGCAGGTTCGGGAAGGGGCGGGGAGGGGCGGGGAGGGGGAGGGCCCCGCGCGGCGGTGCCCGTACGGTAGGGAACCGCCCCGTCCCACCCCGCCCTCCCAGGAGCCCCCCGTGCGCTGGCAACCCACCCTCACCACCGCCGGGATCACCGCCCCCACCCTCCGCGCCGACTACACGGCCGCCTCCCGCCGCGTCCTCCGCCGCGAGCGGGCCCCCTACCTCGCCCTCCGGCTCCTCGCCGAGCCGCGCCTCGTCCCGTACCTCACGGCGGGCCTCGCCTTCATGAACCTGGTCGACGACACCGCCGAGGGCCCCGACCCGGAGACCGCCCTCCGCGCCCTCGCGGCCCGCGTGGACGCCGCCCTCGCCGAAGCCGCGGCCACCGGCGGCGAGGGCGGCGAGGGCCGCGACGGCATCGATGACGGCGACGGCGGCGACGGCACCGGCGGGACGACCCCCGACGCCGTCCTCCGTGCCTACGCCCACGCCGTCGCCACCCGCGGCCTGCCCCGCACCTGGATCGACCGCTTCCTCGCCGGCGCGGCCGGCGCGGAGACCACCGCCGGCACCAGCGGCTTCGCCGACGAGGGAGAGTTCCAGGCGTACCTCGACGCGTACTCCTGGCCGGGGATCCTCGTCTTCACCGGCCTCCAGTACGAGGGCGGCCCCACCCCCGAACAGGCGGCCGCCTGGCGCCGCTTCGTGGACGCCGCCCAGCGCGTGGACTTCCTCGCCGACCTCGCGGGGGACCTGGCGGACGGCCGCCTGTGCATCCCCCGCGCCCGCCTCGACGAGCACGGCGTCACCCGCGCCGCCCTCGCCGTCGGCGCGGACACCCCGCAGGTGCGGGCCCTGCTCGCCGCCGAGTGCGGCCGCGCGCGGACCGCGCTGGCCGCCGCCGCGGACGTCGTCGACCACGCCGACCCGGGACTGCGCCGGGTCGGCCGCACGATGATCGACCTGATGGGCCACCAGCTCGACCTGGTCGAGGCCGCGGGCACCAGGGCGGCCCGCCGGGACACCGGGTACGGCCTGCTGGCTCCCCTCCGCATCCTGGCGGCGGCCCGCCGCTCCTGAACCGGCCCCGCCACGGCCCCCGGGGCCGGTCCTCGCTCAGAGGAACTGCGCGTACGAGTCCAGGACCCGCAACACCTCCGCGGTGCCGGCGGACGGCAGTTGCACCACCGTCTCCGTCACGCCCAGTTCGGCGTAGTGGGCGAGCTTCCCGGGGCTCGGGTGCACGGCGTACGGCACCACCTGGAGCTCCTTCGGGTCCCGGCCCGCGTCCTCCCACACCGCCCGCAGCACCGGCAGCGACTCCGACAGCCCGCCGCCGCCGATCGGCATCCAGCCGTCCGCGTAGCGGGCGATGTGCGCGAACAGCTTCGGCCCCGCCGCCCCGCCCAGCAGGGTCCGCGGACCGTGCAGCGGTCCGCGGTCGGCGCCGAGCGAGCGCGGCGCCTGCACCGGCTTCGGGTAGGCGTGACTGGCCCGCACCGAACCGAACGGCCCCTCGTACGCCTCCGGCCCCGGCGACCACAGGGCCCGCATCAACGCCATCCGGTCCTCGACCAGCTCCCGCCGGGTCCGCCACTCCACGCCGTGGTCGGCGGCCTCCTCGACGTTCCACCCGAAGCCCAGACCGAGGGTGAGCCGGCCGTCCGAGAGGTGGTCCAGGGTGGCGACCTGCTTGGCGAGGGCGATCGCGTCGTGCTGCGCGACCAGCGTGATGCCCGTCCCGAGGGCCAGCCGCTCCGTCACGGCGGCGGCCTGCGCGAGGGCGACGAACGGGTCCAGGGTCCGGCCGTACTCCACCGGCAGCTCGCCGCCCATCGGGGCGGGGGTCTCGCGGGAGGCCGGGATGTGGGTGTGCTCGGGGAGGTAGAGGCCGTGGAACCCGCGGTCCTCCAGTTCGCGGGCCAGTCGTACGGGGGAGACGGTCAGGTCCGTCAGGAAGACGGTCGTGGCGATCCGCATGGACAGACACCTCCGGGTGCGTGCGCGCGTGAGGGCCCAACGTACGGCCTGCGGCCCGCATTTCGGAGCCCCGGTGAGGCCGGGACGCGACCCGTTCCGGCCCGCGCGGCGAGCGCCCGGGTCAGGCGCGCGGGTACCGGGCCAGCCAGCCCGCCGCGGCACCCCCGGCCCCGTGCAGCGCGCCCCCCTGGGTCATCTCCATCGCGAAGTCGTCGGCCAGTTCCAGCACCGTCCCCCGCCCCTCCAGCTCCGCCACCCACGCCGCGGGCAGCGCGGTCTCCCCGTACAGCGCGCCCAGCAGCGCCCCGCAGAGGGCTCCGGTGGCCCGGGAGTCACCGCCGTGGTTCACGGCGAGCCGAAGCCCGTGCCGTACGTCCTCGGCGACGAGCGCGCTGTACACGGCCACCGAGAGGGCCCGCTCGGCATCCTGCCCGCCGGCGCCGGCGCCACCGCTACGGTCGCCGCCGGCGCCCTCGCTCTCGCCCAGGGCCTCCACCCGGTCGGCGGCCGGCACTCCCGGCCGGGCCGCCGCCGCGGCGGCCCGCAGCAGCGCGTCCGTCACCGGCTGTTGCCCCTGCCGGGCGGCGAGCAGGCCGAGGGCCCGCTGGAGCGCCCCGTCGAGCCCGTCACCACGGGTCAGCCCGTGCACGACCACGGCGAAGGCCCCCGCGGTCAGTCCGGCCACCGGGTGCCCGTGGCTCTGGGCGGCGCATTCGAGGGAGAGTTGCAGGACGAGGGCCGGTTCCCAGCCCACGAGCAGCCCGAAGGGCGCCGAGCGGACGGCGGCGTCGGCGTCGCGGGCCGTGGGGTTCTTGGGCTTGTCCAGGGTGCCGAGCACCTCGTCGCCGAAGCCGGTGAGGCAGGCCCGGCCGGGCCCGCGGCGGGCGTAGAGCCATTCCTGCCGGGCGAGCCAGCCGTTGTCCTCGCGGCGTTCGTCGGGCCCCCAGTCGCTCTGGGTGGCGGCCCACCGCCGGTAGGCGCGGTGCAGGTCGCTCGGCGGGTGCCAGGCCCCGGTGTCGCGGCGGACGTGGGCCCGGATCAGGCCGTCCACGGTGAACAGGGTCAGCTGGGTCGCGGCGGTCACGGTGCCGCGCCGACCACCGGGGAGGGGCACGGGCCCGGTGACGCCCTCCGCCCCGTGGGCCGCGCGGATCTCTTCGAGGGAGAGTCCGGCCACGGGGGCCCCGAGCGCGTCCCCGAGGGCCGCGCCGAGCAGGGCGCCGCGCACCCGGCTCCGGAAGTCCTGCTGGGCGGTACGTCCCCAGGCCCGCGCCCCGCCGAGGGTGGCGCCCCGCCCGAGGGTCCCGCCCGCCGTACCGGCACCCGTGGCCGCGCCCGTACCCGTACCCGCGCCCGTACCCGTGCTCGCACCCACAGCCGGCGCCTTGCCCACACCCACACCCGGCCCCGGAGCCCCGGCCGGTGCTCCGCCGTCCTTCGGGCCGCCCCCGGCGGCCCCGGCCACGGGGCCCGACTCCGCCCCCGCCCCCGCCCCCGCCTCGGGTCCCGGCACGGGTCTCGCGTGGGGGCGGACGGCCCCGTCCCGGGTCGCGTCCTCACCGCCGGCCGGTCCGTGCTCGCCGCCGGCCCGCGCGTGCCCCTCGGCCGGGGTTCCGGTCGCGCCGAGGGCGCCCGGGGTTCCGGCGGTTCCGGCCGCCGCGACGGTTCCGGCCGTCGGTGCGGGGGCGGCCGTCCCCGTGCCCGTACCCGCCCCGCCCGGGGCGCCCGCTTCGGCGGAACCTGCTGCTGCGCTCACCGGAACCCCCCAATTGGCTCTGGCGCAGCACTTTAACGGACACCGTCGGCCGAAAGTGGACGCGATCGGTTCCGGGCTCGGGAAGTGAGCGAAGAAGCGGCGGAGAACGGCCGGAATCCAAAGGTGGCACGTTTTGCCACTTGCCTTCGGGTCGGTGAATTCCGGCCATCCCGCGTTCAACGTCCGTTCCGACGGGGCCCGGAGGCTCACCGGCATGAAGAAGGCCATCCCCGGCGCCCTCGCCGCCCTCCTCGCCGCCGCCGTCGCCCTGCCCCTCGCCGCCGCGCCGAGCGCCACCGCCGTCCCCGCGCGGCAGGGCGACAGCCGCTCCCACGGCCACGACGGCCGTCACCAGCACCGCCCCGCCGTCCCCTTCACCCGGGCGCAGGTCACGGCCGCGCCCACCGAGAACGGCACCTTCACCCTCACCTGGTCCGCCGAGGGCGTCCGCCGCGTCACCATCGAGGCCGCCGGCCGGGTCGTCGCCCGCGGCGGCGCCACCGGCACCGCCGTGGTCACCGGCCTGCCCGCCGCCGACCGCCGGTGGTTCACCTTCCGCGCCGACCGCGGCGAGCCGCTGCGCCTCGCCGACCGACTGGTCCGACTGGAGGGCACCGCCAACCTCCGCGACGCGGGCGGCTACCGCACCGCCGACGGCCGCTGGGTCCGGATGGGCGAGGTCTACCGCTCCGACGCCCTCGACAAGCTGACCGACGCCGACCGGGCCACGCTGCGCCGCCTCGGCATCGCCACCGTCTTCGACCTGCGGATGCGGGACGAGCGGGAGAAGGCCCCCGACCGCGTCCCCGCCGGCGCGGAGTACGTCGTCGCCGACGTGTTCGCCGGCTCCGGCTCCTTCCAGGTGCTGCCCCGCACCCCCGAGGAGGCCGTGGCCGCCATGGTCACCGCCGAGCGGGCCATGGTCGGTGGCGAGGGCGGCCGGAAGGCGTACACCCGCGTCTTCGAGGGCATCCGGCGGACCGCCGACCCGCGCGACGGCCGGGCCGTCCTCTTCCACTGCACGGCCGGCAAGGACCGTACGGGCTGGGCCGGCGCCGCCCTGCTCACCGCCCTCGGGGTCCCCGCCGACACCGTGATGGCGGACTACCTCGCCAGCAACGACTACCGCAAGGCCGCCAACGAGGCCGTCCTCGGCCACCTGCCCCCGCAACAGGCCGCCGTCTACAAGCCCCTGCTCGACGTCCGACCCGAGTACCTCGACGCCGGACACGACGAGCTGGCCACCCGCTTCGGGAGCTTCCCCGCCTACCTGAAGGCGCTCTCCGTGGACGGCCACGACCTCCGCCACCTCCAGCGGGACCTCCTCACCGACTGACGCACCGCCCGGCGGCTCAGTCCAGGACCGGGAGCAGGTCCGGCAGCCGGCCGTCCGAGTCGGCCGCCGCGCGCCGGCGTTCCTCCGGGACCTCCCCGTACAGGGTCGTGCGGGGCCGGGCGGGCCGCCCGGCGGCCTCCGCGATGGCGACCAGGTCCCGGACGGCCTTGTACGAGCCGTAGGAGGAGCCCGCCATGCGGGAGATCGTCTCCTCCATGAGCGTGCCGCCCAGGTCGTTCGCCCCGGAGCGCAGCATCTGCGCCGCGCCCTCCGCGCCGAGCTTCACCCAGCTGGTCTGGATGTTGGTGATGTACGGGTGGAGCAGCAGCCGCGCCATCGCCGTCACGGCCCGGTTGTCCCGGACGGTCGGGCCGGGTCGGGCGATCCCGGCCAGGTACACCGGCGCGTTGGTGTGGATGAAGGGCAGGGTCACGAACTCGGTGAAGCCCTCGACGCCCTTCTCCCGGTTGGCCCGCTGGATCCCGGCGAGGGTCCGGAAGTGGCCCAGCCAGTGCCGGGGCTGGTCCACGTGCCCGTACATCATCGTGGAGGAGGAGCGCAGGCCCAGCTCGTGCGCCGTGCTGATGACCTCGATCCAGTCGGCGGTGGGCAGTTTGCCCTTGGTGAGGATCCAACGGACCTCGTCGTCGAGGATCTCGGCGGCCGTGCCGGGGATCGAGTCGAGCCCGGCCTCCTTGGCGGCGGTCAGCCAGTCCCGGACGGACAGGCCGGTGCGGGTGGCGCCGTTGACGACCTCCATCGGGGAGAAGGCGTGCACGTGCATACCGGGCACCCGCCGCTTCACCGCCCTGGCGATGTCGAAGTAGGCGGTGCCGGGCAGGTCCGGGTGGATGCCGCCCTGCATGCACACCTCCACCGCCCCGACCTCCCACGCCTGCGCGGCCCGGTCGGCCACCTGCTCCAGGGAGAGGGTGTAGGCGTCGGCGTCGGTGCGGCGCTGTGCGAAGGCGCAGAACCGGCAGCCGGTGTAACAGACGTTGGTGAAGTTGATGTTCCGGGTGACGACGTACGTGACCTCCTCCCCGGACACCTCCCGCCGCAGCTCGTCCGCGATCGCGCACAGGGCGTCCAGGGCCGGCCCGTCGGCGTGCAGCAGGGCCAGGGCCTGCTCGTCGGTCAGCCGCTCCGGATCGGCGGCGGCCTGCCGCAGCGCGGCCCGCACGTCCGTGTCGATGCGCTCCGGCACCATGCCCGGCGCGGCCTGCTCGCGCAGCGCCTCCCAGTCCCCGTACACCTCGTCGAAGTCGGTGCGGCGGTCCCCGGTCCGGCCCTCGGTGTCCACCGTGCGGTGCAGGTCGGTGCGGCCGGAACCGTCGCCGTCGGCGGTGAAGCTGTCCTCCGGCTCCTGCCAGGGCAGACCGCGGACCTCGGCGTCGGGCCGGGCCAGCCCGGTGGCCGGATCGGCCAGGGCGCGCACGTGTGGCAGGATCCGCGGATCCAGCCAGGGCTCGCCCCGGCGGACGAACTCCGGGTACACGCAGAGCCGTTCGCGCAGCTCGAAACCGGCGGCCGCCGAGTGCTCGGCGAGCGCCTCGATCTGCGGCCAGGGCCGCTCCGGATTGACGTGGTCGATGGTGAGCGGGGAGACCCCGCCCCAGTCGTCGATGCCGGCGCCCAGCAGCCGGGCGTACTCCCCGTCGACCAGGTTCGGCGGGGCCTGGATGTTCGCGGCCGGACCCATCACGTGCCGGGCCACCGCCACCGCCGCCACCAGCTCGTCGATCTCGGCGTCCGGCATCCCCCGCATCGCCGTGTCCGGCTTCGCGCGGAAGTTCTGGATGATCAGCTCCTGGATGCCGTGGTGGCTGCGGGCCACCCGGCGCAGCGCGAACAACGACTCCGCGCGCTCCTCGTGGGTCTCGCCGATGCCGATCAACAGCCCGGAGGTGAAGGGCACGGAGGACCGGCCGGCGTCCTCCAGTACCCGCAGCCGGACGGCCGGTTCCTTGTCCGGGGAGCCGTGGTGCGGGCCGCCCGGCTCCGACCACAGGCGGGTCGCCGTGGTCTCCAGCATCATGCCCATGCTGGGCGCGACCGGCTTCAGCCGCTGGAAGTCCGACCAGGACAGCACCCCGGGGTTGAGGTGCGGCAGCAGCCCCGTCTCCTCCAGGATCCGCACGGACATCGCCCGCACGTAGGACAGGGTGTCCTCGTAACCGGCGGCCTCCAGCCACTCCTTCGCCTCGGGCCAGCGGTCCTCCGGCTTGTCCCCGAGCGTGATCAGGGCTTCCTTGCAGCCCAGCGCCGCCCCGCGGCGGGCGATGTCGAGGACCTCGTCGGGGGACATGAACATCCCGTGCCCCGCCCGCCGGAGCTTCCCCGGCACGGTGACGAAGGTGCAGTAGTGGCACTTGTCCCGGCAGAGCCGGGTGAGGGGGATGAAGACGCTCTTGGAGTAGGTGATGACGCCCGGCCGTCCGGCGGCGGCGAGCCCGGCGTCCCGGACCCGGGCGGCGGAGGCGGCGAGGTCCGTCAGGTCCTCGCCGCGCGCCTGGAGCAGGACGGCCGCCTCTGCCGTGTCGAGCGCCACGCCGTCGCGGGCCCTTTTCAGCGCCCGACGCATGGCATTGGCGGTGGGCGGCTGCGGAGGGGTGGTGGTCATCCCCGCAGCATACGATCCGCTGATCGGACGGGAGCGGCCTCGGAAGCCCTCACCGCATCACCTCACCGGCATTGACCAGAAGCTGCTGTCCCGTGATGGCCCGGGCCCGGTCCGAGGCCAGGAACGCGGCGGCGTCCGCCACGTCCCCGTCGGTGGCCAGCTCCGGGAGCGCCATCCGACTCGCCAGCCGGGCCAGCACCTCCTCCTCCGGCAGGTTCTCCGCGTGCGCGGTGAACGTCACGAACGCCTGCACCGGCGGACCCCACATCCAGCCCGGCAGCACGGTGTTCACCCGGATCCGGTGCGGACCCAGCTCCCGCGCCATCGAGTACATGGCCGAGGTCAACGCCCCCTTCGACGCGGCGTACGCGGCCTGCCGCACCTCGTTGGGCGCGGCGATCGCCGACTGGGTGCCGATGATGACCACCGCCCCGCCGGCCCGCTTCAACGCCGGCAGGCAGGCCCGCGTCATCCGCAGGGTGCCGAGCAGGTTCACGTCGAGGATCTGCTGCCAGGTCCCGAAGTCGGCGTCCTCCAAGCCCCCGAAGTAGGAGTCCCAGGCCGCGACGTGCACCACCGCGTCCAGGCGGCCGAACCGCTCCACCGCCAGGTCCGCCAGCGCCCCGCACTGCGCCTCGTCGGCGATGTCGGTGGGTCGGTGGGCGGTGTGGCGGCCGTCCGGATCGATCTCGGCGGCGGTTTTGGCGAGATTCGCCTCCGTCCGCGCGCCCAGCACGGCGTTGCCGCCCTCCCGCACGACGGCCGCGGCCACCTGGTGCCCGAGCCCCGCCCCGACCCCCGACACGACCACGGTCTTCCCTTGCAGCAGCATGCGCCATCGCCTCCCGGCCCCGGGCTTGTCTGATGGTGCGTCAGATTAGGGGGTGCGGGCGAGCTCCGGAACCCCCGCGCGACCACGGGCTCGCGCGGGCCGTCCGACTCCGGGGGCGCGCCGCTCCGGGCGCCCGGGGGTCAGCCCCGGTAGGCGTACCCGTTGAGCGGCGCCAGCACCTTCCAGCCCAGCGTCTCGTACAACGCCCGGCCGGGAACGGTCGCGCCCAGCACCCCCGTGGTCGCCCCGCCGCGCCCGGCGGCCTCGGACAGCGCGCCCATGACCACGGTGCCGAGCCCGCGGCGCCGGTGCGCGGGCTCGGTGACGATCTGGTCGAACACGCAGGCTCCGCCGGCGGTCGGCCCGGCCACCCCGGCGGCGGCGGGCGCCCCGTCGACGGTCGTGATCCGCGCGGTCAGCGGGCCGCCGGGTCCGGTCCCGTCACCGCTCCCGTCACCGGCCCGCTCGACGGTCACCCGGTAGCCGTCCGGGACCCGGACCGGCTCCGGTCGCAGCTCCACGGCCATCAGGAAGCAGGACTCGACCGGTTCCCAGTGCTCGGCGGGGAACCAGGCCCCCATCTCCGCCTGCTCCAGGAATCCCTTCACGCAGGTGGTCGGCTCGGTGACGCCCGCGACGAGCGCGCGGGCGGTCGCCGCGTCGGCGTCGAGGAGCACGTGCCGCCGCACCTGTCCGGGCGTACCGACCTCGACCCGCAGCCCCCAGGGCTCCGCGACGGGCACCGCCACCCCTCGGGCCACGGCCCACCCCTCGACCCACGCCCGCGCGACGTCCCACATCCCGGTTCCCCCCACCCTTCGGCCCATCCCGACACCTTGTCATGTCCGACGCCGGCGGAAGGGGTGGCGGAAGGGGCGGTGGATCAGAAGTACAGGAACGGGATGACCGCCGGTGGCAGGGAGGGCGAGGACAGGATGTCGTAGTGGGTGGCGCCGGGCAGGACGGCCAGCCGGTTCCGGGGGGCCTCGGTCGCGGCCGCCGGGTAGGGCCCGGGGTCGCGCAGTCCGCCGCCCAACAGGCCGTAGAACGCGACCTGGTGCTCCGGCCGGACGGCATCCGCGTCGCCGAAGACGAGCAGGGTGGGGGCGGTCAGCGCGGGCACCTCCGCGGACCAGTCGAACTCGGCCCGGACCAGTTCGCCGGTCTTCGCGACGAGCACCGGCCAGTCCTCGGGGCGCGGGGCGAGTCGCGCGTACGGTTCGTGCGCGGCGGTGCCCCGCATCAGTTCGGCGGTGTCCGCCGAGAGGGAGGCCATGCCCGCCAGGGCCTCGGCGTGCCAGCCGTCGCGGCGGAACACCGTGGAGACGAGGACCAGCCGGCGGACCAGCTCGGGGTGTTGGAGGGCGGTCCGCAGCGCCACCCAGGCGCCGAGGCTGTAGCCGAGCAGGTCGGCGGGGCCCAGGTCCAGGTGGCGCAGGAGCCCGGCCACGTCCTCGGCGAGGAGTTCGGGCCGCAGCGGCCGGCCGGGGACGTCGGCGGTGCGGCCGTGGCCCTGGAGGTCGACCAGGACCACCCGGCGGTGCGCGGTCAGGGCGGGCAGCAGCGGGGCCCAGGTCTCCCCGCTGCCCAACCCGCCGTGGAGCAGCACCAGGGGGGCGCCCGTGCCGTACTCCTCGTAGTAGAGGCTCGGTCCGGAGCCCGGCAGCTCCACGTAACCCGTCCTGCTCGTCATCGTCATCGCTCCGTGCCCCGCCTTCCGGTGCCGTCGGTTTCCGGGTGGTGGACCGGCGGCGGGGGCGGAACTCATCGGTCACGCGGAGGCGAATCCGAGGGCGAGGCGGCGCAGCCCTTCGGCGATCTCCTCCGGGGTGTGGGTGGTGAAGGACAGGCGCAGGCTACGCGGGTCGGCATATGCGGCGTGGAAAGGGGCTCCCGGTACGAAGGCCACGTCGTGCGCGACGGCCTGCTTGAGGACGGCGGTGGCGTCGAGACCCTCGGGGAGGCGGGCCCACACGAACATGCCGCCCTCGGGACGGTTCCATTCCGAACCGCCCGGCAGGGCCCCGCCGAGGCCCGCGAGGAGGGCGTCGCGGCGCTCGCGGTAGGCGCCCCGGACCCGCTCCAGGTGGGCGTCGAGGTCGTGGGCGGCGAGGTAGCGGGCCGCGGCGAGCTGGTCGACGGTGGAGGTGTGCAGGTCGGCGGCCTGCTTGGCGACGGTCGCGGCCCGTAGCAGGGCGCCGGGGGCTCGGACGAAGCCGAGCCGCAGTCCGGGGGCGAGGATCTTGGAGAAGCTGCCGAGGAGGGCGGTGCGGTCGGCGGCGCCGGGGTGGCCGGCGATCCAGGGCACCGGCTCGCCCTCGTAGCGCAGTTCGCCGTAGGGGTCGTCCTCCGCGATCCACAGGCCGAGCCGCCCGGCGGTGGCGGCGACGGCGGTCCGGCGGGCGGCGGGCAGGGTGCGGCCGGTCGGGTTCTGGAAGGTGGGGATCGTGTAGAGCAGCTTGGGGCGTTCGCGGAGGACCAGCTCCTCCAGGGCGTCCGGGAGGATGCCCTGCTCGTCGCAGGGCACCGGCAGCACCCGGGCCCCGGCGAGGCCGAAGCACTGGAGGGCCGCCAGGTAGGTGGGGTTCTCCACGAGGACGGTGTCCCCGGGCTCGATCAGCGTGCCGGCGATGAGGGTGAGGGCCTGCTGGGAGCCGGTGGTGACGAGCACCTCCGCCGGGTCGGTGGGCAGGCCGCGCCGGGTGAACCGCTCGGCGATCAGGGCGCGCAGTTCGGGGGCGCCCTCGGTGGTGGAGTACTGGAGGGCGCGGGCCCCGCTGTCGGTGAGGGCGGCCTCGTAGGCGGCCCGCAGGCCTTCGGTGTCGAAGAGTTCGGGTGCGGGCAGGCCGCCCGCGAAGGAGATCACCCCGGGGCGTTCGGTGAGCGCCAGGATCTCCCGTACCGGCGACCCGCCCACGGTGCGGGCCCGTGCGGCGAACCCGGGCGGTGCCGCGAACCCGGCGCCGGGCGCGGAAGGGGAGGAGGCGGAGGCGGGCGGGGCGGCGGCAGCGGACATGGGTGCTCCCTGGAACGGCGGCGGACGTGCCGGACGTGCGGTGCGGACGACGGTGCTGCGTACGGATCCTGCGTACGGGGTGCCGGGTACGGCCGTGCGCGGTGCTGCGGTGCGGCGCACTCCGTACGGCGGCGTCGGTCGGCCGTGCGGCGTGCGGGGCCCGGGCGGGGCCGACGGGCCGGCGCACGGGCGCGGGGTGGGCGCGCGGGCGGCCGGTCGGGTGTCGGACACCCTAGCCCCAGCTAGCTGCATCCAGCACCCACTTGTCCACCCCTCGGACCACCTTTTCCCGCCGGGCCGTTCCTTCACTCGGCCGCGGCCGCGCGGCCCGCACGCGGAAGGGGGGCACCGGAATCCGGTACCCCCCACCGCGCACGCGGCCTTCGAGCGACGCGGCCACCGCCGCCAGGTGTTGCCACGGCCGCTGCCGTCGCCGCTCCTCGTGCCGCCGCCGCTCCCGCCGCTCAGAAGAAGCCGTTCAGGCCCCACCACTCGCCGTCGTGGTGCCGGCCCCCGTAGAGCAGGCCGTCGCCCTTGCCGCCGTAGAGCACGAGCCAGCCCGGGTTGCCCATGCCGGCGACCGGGTAGCGGTGCTGTTCGTTGGTGACGGTGGCCAGGTCGAGGCGGCCGTCGCCGGTGTAGTCGCCGACCGCGAAGAAGTCGGCCATGGTGTGCCAGCCGGAGCCGAGCAGGGTGCGGCCGCCGAGGGCGGAGGCGCGGCCCGGGTAGAAGTACAGCTTCCCGGTGGCGGCCTCGCGGGCGTACAGGTCGGGCCGGCCGTCGCCGTTCATGTCCCCCGCCGCGACGAGCGCGTTCATGGCGTTCCAGCCGCCGGAGCCGAGGAGCGTGCGGCCGCCGAGGGCGCCGCCGGCGGTGCCGGGGTAGAGCCACAGCTTGCCGGTGGCCGACTCGATCGCGAGGAGGTCGGAGCGTCCGTCACCGGTGAGGTCGCCGAAGGCGGTGATCGACTTCATGGCGTTCCAGCCGCCCGAGCCGATGAGCTTGCGGGCCCCGAGGGCGCCGGTGCCGGTGCCCGGGTAGAGCCACAGCTTGCCGGTGGCCTTCTCGCGGGCGATCAGGTCCTCCTTGCCGTCGCGGCTGAAGTCGCCGTGCCGGGTGAGGGCGTTCATGCCGTTCCAGCCACCGGAGCCGATCATGGAGCCGGTGCCGTTGCCGGAGGCGAAGAAGAGCCGGCCGACCTTGTCGCGGACGAGGACGTCGGCCCGGCGGTCGCCGTTCAGGTCGCCGAATCCGGCGGCCTTGGGGGCGGGCTCCGCGGACCAGTCGGGGAACTGCGGCCGGCCGCACTCCCGCTCGGTGCGGGTGAACCTGATCGAGCTGATGGTGGCCGTGGGGGAGACGGAGTACTCGCCCGCGTCGTCCGGCTCCCGCAGCTCGTAGCCGCCGTACGGATCGTGGTTCTTGTCGTCGTAGAGGCAGGCGAACAGGCTCGACCGGTTGACCGTGGTGCGGAACTTGTCGCTCCAGGCGCCCAGGTCGGCGACGTCCTTGTTCGTCTTGTACATCGTGCCCCGGGGGCTCTCCGCGGTCCAGGCGCAGAAGTAGCCGGTGGGGCAGTCGGACACCGCGGCGGCGGCGGGTGCGGCGGTGGCGGTGGCCAGGCCGGTGCCGGCGAGCACGAGTCCGGCCAGGGCCGCGACTCCACGGGTGAAGCGGTCGGGCATGTGCGGGGGTCCCCTCCCTTGGATCCGCCTGATCGGCCCGATCCGGCTGATCGGCCTGATCGGCGCGTGCACCCTATCCCGCCGTCGCCTTCCGCTTCGAGTCCGTTTCCTTTTCATCTGACGTCTCATCAGATACACCGGTGGCATGACACCCGAACCGCAGGACGCGAACGCGACGGAGCCGCCGCAGGGGCCGTCGTCGGGGGCCGGGGACACCCGGCCGGAGGAGTACGCGGCGCTGGCCTCGGTCGGCCCGTACGGGGTCCGTCCGGGCCACTCGCTGATCACGATGGTGGAGCCGCACCCGGGGCACGAGTACGCCTACAACCGCTGGTACGAGGACGACCACTACTACGCCGGGGCGATGGCCATGCCCTGGATGTTCGCGGGCCGCCGCTGGGTGGCCACCCGGGAGCTCCAGGAGCTGCGCTATCCGGAGAAGTCGGCGGTGGCCCAGCCGGTCGGGACGGGCTGCTACCTGTCCGTGTACTGGGTCACGGAGGGCCGCTACGACGAGCACATGAAGTGGACGGTGGGCATCAACAAGAGGCTCAACCGGGACGCCCGGGTCTACCACGACCGCACGCACGTGTTCACGGCCTTCCAGGACCACGTGGCCACGGTCTACCGGGACGGTGCGGCCGGGCCCCGCGACTTCCACGCCCTGGACCACCCCTACCGGGGTCTGGTGCTCCAGGTGGTGGACGCCGAGGGGCCGGACCGGCGGGCGGAGCTGCTGGAGCGGCTCCGGTCACGGACGCTGCCGCGGCGGCTGGCGGGCGGCCCGGCGGCGCTGGTGACGGTCTTCCGTCCGACCCCGCTGCCCGGGGACCGGATGACCTACGTGAAGCAGGTCGAGGGAGTGGACACCCGCCTCACCCTCCTGTGGTTCCTGGAGGCGGACCCCCGCGACTGCTGGGACCGCTTCGAGGGACTGGACGCGGAGGTAGCGGAGACGGGTCTGGGGCGGGTGGAACTGGTGGCGCCGTTCGTCCCGACGGTCCCGGGGACCGACCGGTACGTGGACCAGCTCAGGTGAACCGATCCTTCAGATGCCGGACCCGGTAGGGACCGGGGACGGTCGAGCCCTCTCGGCCGGGACGGCGTGCCGGCCGAGAGGGCTCCGCGTCATCGGTGTCGGTGACGCGGCCGGGCCCGGGGGCGCCGGCGGGGGTGGTGCGGTCCGTGCCCAGCGGCGGCTCCGCCGCTGGGACCGCTGCGGTCGTGGATGCGGTCGAGGTGGTCTTCCGCACGCTCAGGCGTGGTGCCCGAGCGGCCCGCGGGTGACTCCGGCGACGAAGGAGGTCCAGCTCCCGGGGGTGAAGGAGATCGAGGGACCGCCGGACACCTTGGAGTCCTGGACGGCGATCTCGGCCATGACGGGGGACTTCACCTCGACGCAGGCGCCGTTTCCGCCCGAATACGAGGACTTCGTCCAGTTCATCGTGGCACCCTGCTGAATAGCCATGTTCTTCACTCCGGTTCCGGGGTCGTGGGGACCATCCGATTCGATGCCAGTCAAATGCCGATTGGCGTGTTCCTGATTGGCGTGATCGACGCTACTCGCCGGAACGCGGCTCCGAAGCTGCCGTTCACTCGACCGGATGGCATATTCCAGTGGGGTCTTCCGCCCCCGGCTGGTGACGGTGTACGGTACCGCCCCCTTCGCGACCTGCCCGTTTTCCCCCGCGTTCGTCCTCGGAATCTGCATATTCCACCGAGCGGACCGTCCGGCTATCGGTCGTCCCGATTCTTCGCGTGGTCGTCGATGATGGCCGCGATGAACTCCCGGGTGTGCTCCACATTCAGGGCCTGGGCCCGCAGGTGCTCGTACATGACGCTGTACTTCTGGACGTCGTTGGCCTTCTCCAGATACAGGTCGCTCGTCACGCCCTCGATGTACACCACGGTCGAATCCGAAGCGTCCGGAAATTCCAGAATCGCGTACTGGCCGTTGACCCCGGGGTGCGCGCCCATGCTGAAGGGCATCACCTGCACGGTGACGTGGGGCAGTTCCGACTGCCCTATCAGGTGCTCCAGCTGCCGGATCATCACGTCCTCGTCGCCGACCCGGCGGCGCAGCGCGGCCTCGTCGATCACCGCCCACAGGCGCAGCGGGCCCCGGTCGCCCGTGACGGGCGCTGGCTCGGCCTCGGCGATGCGCTCCTGCCGCCGGATGCGGACCTGCACCCGCTTCTCGATGTCGGACTGCGAGGTCTCGGGCACCGCCCCGCGCACGATGGCGGTGGCGTACTCGTGGGTCTGGAGCAGCCCGGGGATGATCTGGGGCTCGTAGACGCGCAGCGAGGCGGCGTCCGTCTCCAGACCGATGTAGACGCTGTACGGGATGTCGCCGAAGGCGTGCCACCAGCCCTGCTGGCGCGAGTCCTTGGCCATCTGCATCAGCGAGTCCACCAGGCGGCGGTCCTCCACCTCGTAGACGTCGCACAGGTCCCGCACGTCACGCTGGCTGATCGAACGGCGGCCGTTCTCCAGCCTGCTGATCTTCGACTGGGACACCAGGAGCCGTTCGGCGACCTGCTCGGCCGTCATGCCCTTGTCCTCACGGAGCTTGCGGAGCTCCATGCCCAGACGGCGTCGTCGGACGGTGGGGTTGACATTGGACGCCACGGCTCGGCACCTCCGCTTGTGTCTGTACGTATCCGCTGATGAGCAGACTGCCACCGAAGCGCGCGGCGCCGCTGGGAAAGCGGGAGGAAAGGTTTCCTGAGGGGAACGCGGAGGGGGTCGTCGGGGACACGCGACCGCGGCGGGCTTCCCCGGAACGACGGACGGGTGCCCGCGCGGGCCTTCCCCGGAACGACGGACGCGCGGGGCGGCCGGGCCGTGACGTCCGGCCCTGCCGCCCCGCGCGTCTCGCTGCCGTGCGTGGCTGTGCTCGGTCGTGCTCGTGCTCGTGCTCGTGCTCGTGCGTGTTCTCGTGCGTGTGCGTTCGTGCGTGGTCGTGCTGTGCGTGCCCGTTGCCGGTGCCGGTGTCGTCCGCGCTCAGTGCGCGGCGACGCGGGCCATCGAGCCGCGGTGCGGCTGGTGCGGAACCCCGCCGGTCGTGCGTCCGCCGGCCTGGGCCGGACGTCCGGGAGCCGGCGCGGCGCGCCGCGGTTGTGCGGCGGCACCGTTCTGGACGTCCATCACGGCGTGCGCCACGAGGCCGCCCATCGGGTCGTGCCGAATCAGGTCCCGCAGCCGGGACCTGCACGAACGACCCTCGTTACCGGGGTAGAGGTGCTTGCCGAGACCGACCGCGTGGGCCAGCGCGGCGAGCGCCGCGGTCCGCGGGTCCGGCGGTACGCCGGTGCGGATCGCACTGTCGAGCCGGGCACGGATCTCCCGGCTGATCGCCGTATCGGTCGCCTGGTAGCGAGTCGTCGGCAGCACCCCGCACATCTGTCCCGCCACGGCATGCACCATGCCGCACCGCTCCAGATGCGAGAGGTACGTCTGGCGGAGCCCCAGCCGGGGTCCGCCGATCCAGTGGACCGCCCGCACCGGGCTGCCGCGTCTGCGCAGCAGTTCCAGTGCGGAGTCCAGGGTCGGATCTCCTGTGGGCCGTGGCATCACCACGGCGATACGATCCCCGTCAGGGGCTATCCGTCCGGCCAGTGCCAGCTCAACGAGCTGCGCTCCGGCCAGTCCGAGGTCGAGCGACTGCGGCTGCGCCGTGGTACCCGTGGTCGGGTCCAAAGCGAGCAGCAGAAGCTCCTCGGGAATTGTTCTGCGGCTCCTGCCCATCCATGCCTCCCCGCGTGGATGAGTGACAGGGTGACCCCTCTCACATTCATCTGTCGAGAGTGCCTGGCCGCTTTGTGGGGGAATCGGCAGCTATGTCGTTCCCGTCCCCCACGGGGGCGATGTATTCGAGACGGGACACTGTTAGACGGTTCGGACAGCCGGACGAGCAGTCGGCCGGGGCGGCCGGCGTCGTCCGGGCAGCGATCAAGGAGGAACTGGTGGCGGGCGAGTCCCCCGACAAGTCGGTACAGCAGGGTGCGTCGGGTGCGGCGGACTCCCCGGAGCGCGACCCCCGCCTCTCGGTGTTCGGGACCCCGGCCTCCGGCCCCGGGGGCGCGGACGCGGACGTGGACGTGGACGCGGACGTGGACGCGGGCTCCGACGCCGGTGCCGGCTCGGATTCCGAGGAGTCCCCGAACGCCCGGGCGTCGGAGAAGACTTCGGAGAACGCGTCCGGGAATGCGACCGGTAACGCGTCGGAGACGATGCCGGAGAAGCCGTCGGAGAAGGCTTCGGACTCGGCCGAGCAGGCCGTGGCGGAAGATTCCGTTTCCGCGTCCGACCGTACCTCCGAGGGTTCTTCGGGTTCTTCGGGCCGTGCTCCCGGGAAGTCCACCACCGACTCCGGTTCCGGCTCCGGATCCGCCGTGTCGCGCACCGATTCCCGCCCGGATCCCGAGGCTGTTCCGACCCCTTCCCCGAACCGCCCCGAATCCTCGGAAGAGGCTGGACAGAAGCCCCTTTCCGGCCCGTCCCGCGAGCGCGCGAAGGAATCCGGAACAGCTGCTTCCGACGTTTCGACGGGAACGGGCGCGAGGGCGGGAACGAGCGCGACGGAACCGTCGGAGAACGCGGACCGCGTCGAGTGGACCGCCCCGTCCGCCGCTTCCGGATCCCGTGACGCGGATTCCGCTTCGGCCCGCCCGGAGCCCGCGGCCGGCACCTCGGACACCGAAAGGCCGGACACCGGGAACGCCCCGGAGCAGGCTGCCGAAAAGGACTCCGAGAAGGTCGCCGAGAAGGGCGCGGAGGCGTCCCCGTCCGGTGGCAGTGGCATCGACTGGTTCGCCCGCCCCGCCCGCTCGGCCTCCGCCACCCCGGCCGCCGGCACCTCCGTCCCGGCCCCGGGGAGCGAGAACGCCCCCACCGGGACCGCGAAGGACGCGCAGGACACGAAGGGCACCACGGCCAAGGACGCCGGGACCGCCCAGGACGCGGCGACCTCCCAGGACGGGAAGGGCGGCGCCGCCGCATCCGGGGACCCCCGCCTCGGTGGGCAGCGGACCTCGGGCCCGGCCGGCGACAGCTCGGACCAGCGGGCCTCCGTGGCCGCCTGGGCGGCCACCGCCCCGGCCCCGGGCCGCACCGCGGAGGACCGCGGCGACCGCACGGACCGGAGCGGCGACTCCGCCGACTCCGGCCGGACCGCCGCCGCCCCCGCCGCTCCGGAGCCGGCCCGCGACGACGCCACCACGGTCTTCCGCGCCGTGCGCCGCGAGGACGTCCCGCCCGCCACCACCTCCTCTTCCCCTGCCTCTTCCTCCTCCTCGACCCCGGCCGGCGGGGACGAGACCACCCTCCTCAAGACCGTGCGTCCCGGCAGCGCCCCGAAGCAGGCCGCGCCCCGCCACGACGAGACCACCGTCCTGAAGGCGGTCCGCCCGGAGGCCCGTACCCGGCCCGCCCAGGCCGACCAGCCCACCACGGCCTTCAAGGCGCCGACCCTGCCCGCCCCCGGCCCCGCCACGGACGGCTCCCGCGCCGAAGACCGCGCCGACGGTCGCGGCGACGGTCGCGGCGACGGCGGCCCCGCCCTCGACGCGCGGGCCGGAGCCGGTTTCGGCACGGCCGCCCCGCGCCCGGGTACGAAGCCCGCCCCCGGAGCCACGGACCCGCGCACCGGCCGCCCCGCGGCCCCCGCCGGTGACCGCGAGGCCGCCCCGAAGGCCGCCGCTCCGGCCGCGGGCGTGGACCAGCCCACCACCGCCATCCGCATCCCCAAGGACCTCGCGGCCGCGGCGGCCGCCGGTTCGGCCGGTCCCGCCGGGACCAAGGCCCCCGCCGACCCCGTCCCGGACCAGGGCGCGGGCAAGGGCAAGGGCGCGGACCGCGACCGCAAGCAGGCCGGCCCCGAGTCGGCCGAGGAGCGGACCAGCACCTTCGTCCCGCTGCGCACCGACGACGCCCCCCGCCCCGGCCCCGCCCGCCCGGCCGCCCCGGGCCGCCCCGGTGCCGCCGGATCCGGAGCCCCCGCGGCCGGCGCCGCCGCGAGCACCGCGCCCGGAGCCGCCGGCGGGTCCACCGCCGCGCCGGCCGCCGGATCCCCGGCCGCCGCGCCCGGCGCCACCGCCCCGCGGTCCGCCACCGTCCCGGCCTCCCTGGGCGAGACCGAGCGCACCAAGCAGCAGCCGATGCCGCCGCGCCCGCCGCTCGACATGCTGGCGGACCTCACCAACAACCCGCCCCCGCCGCCCAGTGCCCTGCGGACCGCTGTCCGTCGGGTCAAGATCTGGACCCCGCTGGTGGTGCTGCTGGCGATCGTGTTCGTGGTGGTCCAGATGGTCCGCCCGCTGCCCGCGCCGGTGCTGACGATGACCGCGGCGGACAGCTACACCTTCGAGGGCGCCGCGCCGAAGCTGACCCCGCCCGCCGAGGGCCAGATGTGGATGGCGGCCTCCGGTCTGGGCACCGTCGACTCCTTCGGGGAGCAGAAGCCCATCCCGATCGCCTCCGTCACCAAGTCGATGACGGCCTACATCATCCTGCGCGACCACCCCTTCAAGCGGGGCGAGAAGGGCAAGATGATCGACATCGACCGGACGGCGGAGACCGAGGGCCAGAAGGACAAGACCGACAACGAGTCCACCCTCAACACGGTCAAGGCCGGGGACAAGATCAGCGAGTACGACGCGATCGCCGCGCTCATGATCCCCTCCGCCAACAACATCGCCCGGCTCCTCGCGCGGTGGGACTCCGGTTCCCAGGAGGCGTTCGTCAAGAAGATGAACGACACCGCCAAGGAACTCGGCATGACCAACACCACCTACACCGACCCCTCGGGCCTGGACGCGACCACCGTCAGCACCGCCGAGGACCAGGTGAAGCTGGGGCTGAAGCTCGTGGAGATCCCGGTGCTCCGGGACATCACCAAGCTCCCCCGCTGGACGGACCAGTACGGCAAGACCTGGCCCAACTGGAACACCCTGGTGCCCTTCGACAACGCCCTCGGCATCAAGACGGGCAGCACCACGGCGGCCGGCGGCAACCTGCTCTTCGCCGCGCACAAGATGGTGGGCAAGACCGACCAGTTCATCGTGGGCGCGGTCCTGGGCCAGCACGGGGTGCCGATCCTGGACACCGCGATCGCCGCCAGCAAGAAGGTCATGCTGGAGACCCAGGAGGCCCTGACGGGGGCGAAGGTCATCAAGAAGGGCGACGTGGTCGGCTACGTGGACGACGGCCTCGGCGGTCGCACCCCGGTGGTGGCCACCGCCGACGTGGACGCGGTGGGCTGGTCCTCGCTGAAGACGGAGATCAAGCTCTCCGACGGCGGGGCGAAGCTCCCGCACGAGGCCAAGGCGGGGACCGAGATCGGCACCCTGACCGTCGGCTCCGGTGCCAGCCAGGTGAAGGTGCCGGTGGCGCTCGGATCGGACCTGGCCTCGCCCGGGTTCGGCAGCAAGCTGACGCGTGTCGGATAGCAGTGCCGCGTACGGACCGGCGCCCCGGGCAACCCCCGGGGCGCCGGTCCGCGTCTGACGGCGCAGAGCGGTGACGGGGCCGGACCCCCGCACCGAGTGGGGAGCAACGCAGTGACGACCGCCGAGGCCGCCGGCACCGCGGCACACGACCGGGGTGCGGCCGGGCCCGAAGCCGCGCCCGCCCCCGGTGCACCCGCACCCGTTCCCGGCACGCCCGTGCCCGGGGCCGAAGCCGCGCCCGCACCCGGGCCCTCCGGATCGGCCCCCGACCCGGCCCCGGCCCCGGACCCGGACCACGCTTCCGGCCCCCTCGGCCGGTGGGGGGCCTTCCGGCTCCGCTACCCGATGGGCCACACGGCCCTGGTGGCCACCGCCGTCGCGGCCGTCCTGCACCTGGTGTGGTTCCTGTTCATCGCCAACAGCGGCGGGGACCTGGCCGCGCAGGACGCCTGGGCCGAGTTCGTGGGCCGGCACCCGGACTCCGCGTACAACCTCGCCTGGTACGGGGGCATGCACCCGGTCTCGTACAGCGTGGTCTCGCCGTACCTGATGTCCCTGCTGGGCGTCCGCACCACCATGATGATCGCGGGGACCGCCTCGGCGGGGCTGCTCGCGCTGGTGCTCTGCCGCTGCCGCGGGGCCGTGCGCTCCCCGCTGCCGCCCGCGCTGGCCGGGGTGTTCGCCCTCTTCTGCAACGCCGTCTCCGGCCGGGTCACCTTCGGGCTGGGCGTCATGTTCGCGCTGGGCGCCGTGGCCGCGGTCTTCTGCTGGCCCCGCAAGTGGGCCCGCAACCGGTGGGGCAAGGCCGCGGTGGCGGCCCCGCTGGCCGGCCTGGCCACCGCGGCCTCGCCCGTGGCGGGGCTGTTCCTCGGGGTGATAGCGGCGGCCCTGTTCCTGAGCGGCCGACGGCCGGGTGCCTTCGCGCTGGGGCTGGCGCCGGTGGTCGTGGTCGGGCTGTCGGCCTGGCTGTTCCCCTTCTCCGGGACCCAGCCGATCTCGCTGGGCTCCGCCTCGCTGCCGTTCCTCTTCGCGGTGCTGGTGCTGGTCCTCGTCCCGGCGAAGTGGAAGACCGTGCGGATAGCCTCCGGGGTCTACGCGGCCGGGGTGTTCCTGACCTGGCTGGTGGACTCCCAGGTCGGGTCGAACGTGACCCGGCTGGCCATGCTCTTCGCGGGGGTGGCGCTGCTCGCCGCCCTCCCCTACACCGTCCCGCGGTCCCTGAAGTGGTACGCGGTGCTGCTGGCCTTCCTCGGACTGAACTCCTGGATCACGGCCAACAGCGTCATGGACGTCATCCGCACCACCCCCAAGGCCGCCTGGGCCCGGGAGCTGGCCCCGCTGGTGGACCGGCTCCAGCAGGCGGGGGCGGACCGCGGCCGGGTGGAGGTGGTCCCGGTCAGCAGCCACCGCGAGTCCTCCGCCCTCGCCCCGTACGTGAACCTGGCCCGCGGCTGGAACCGCCAGGCCGACCTGGAGCGGAACCCGCTCTTCTACGACGACACCCTGACGGCCGAGGGCTACCGCTCCTGGCTGGACCGCTGGGCCGTGCACTACGTGGTGCTGCCCGCCGACCGGCCCGACTCCGGCGGGGTCCGCGAGGCCGAGCTGATCGGGACGGGCCTGCCCTACCTGGCCCGGATCTGGGGCGACGAGAACTGGCAGCTCTTCCGCGTCCAGGCGCCCACCCCGCTGGCCGACCCGCCGGCGGAGGTCAGCCGGGCCGCCGCCGAGGAGGTCGTGGTCCAGGTGACCCGCCCGGGCCCGGTGCTGATCCGGGTCCCGTACTCGCCCTGGCTGGGCCTCGTGGACGCCGAGGGCAAGGGCGTCACCCCTCCCACCCCCACCGAGAACCCGGCGGGCTGCCTCTACCGCTCGGCCCCCGACGAGGCGGGCGTGGAGTGGACCACCCTGCTGGCCCCCGGACCCGGGGAGTACCGCCTGGCGGCCCCCTACCAGCTGCCCCGCGGCACGGCCTGCCCGGAGGAACTGCTGGGCGACGGGACCTCGGACGGGACGCCCTGACCCGACCCGCTCACCCGACCCGGAGGCGGTCCGGATGCGACCTTCGCCCCGGGTGCATATGCTCCGAATAGTCCGATTGGGTGTCCCCGAAGGAGTGACGACGGGATGGGCAAGGAGCAGAAGCAGGACCTCCGTGCGGCGATGTCGGCGGCCAAGGGTGAACCGCCGCAACGCAAGGGCCACGGGTACGACGGCCCCCTCCGCAGCAAGGTGAAGGGCGGTCCGCACACGAAGGCCGAACTCAAGCGCGCCGGCTCCCCGCAAGGGGACCGCATCGGCGAGCGGAGCAGAGGACTCAGCTGACCGGCGACCGGCGGCGGTCGTGACGCCCTCCCGGCCTCGGGGCCGGGAGGGCTTTTCCGTGCCCGACGGGGGAGACCCACCCACGCGCGTCATCCCGCGCACCGCCGCCCCCCGAACGCACGAAGAGGCCCGACCGTCCCGAAGGACGGCCGGGCCTCTCACGAACTCGACGTGCCCCCGGCAGGATTCGAACCTGCGACACCGGCTTTAGGAGAGCCGTGCTCTATCCCCTGAGCTACGAAGGCGGGGGCTTGCCGAAAACCCTGCCGGAAACCCCAGTGGGGAATGCCGGGCGGAGTGAGGCAAACGCCCTGGTCAGGCTCGCTTCGGGGTGGTGCCGGGTGGCGTCCGGAGGGACACTTCCCCGAGCAGGTGCCCAGAAGGTCGACTGACCGCTGACAGCCTAGCGGATGGGGGTTACTGAGGTCGCCCCCATTGCTGCCAGGTGCCGCCGCGCGTTGGTGACATGCCTTCTGAACTGCGAATTTAAGGAGAGGGGCGTGGCTGAGGGAGCCTCTGCGATCCAGGTGCGGGCCGTACGCGGCCGAGGCGGGACGTCCGTTCTGGCACATAGTGTCCACTTGGTAACGAGGAATCGATGTCCGGGCTCCGGGCAGGGCCTGCAAGTGATCCACACAGGGCCCGGTCAGCTTTATGGATGGCGTGCACGGAGCCCTCATCTCGTCGCGGGCCGGAGCCGTACGGTCGAGTCGAGGCCGCATGGCGCCGTGCTCCTGTCGCTCCAGGCGTCGGCGCTCCGAGACCGCTTGGAGCAACGATGCTGATAGGTCAGACGGTCCATCCGTCGCACCTGGAGCGGGACGCGCCTATGCAAGGTGCGCTACCTGCGGCGAACGGTCCTTCTGCAGGATGCAAGGGGTAGGACGTATGAGAAGGCTCTGGGCCTGTGGCGCGGTTCTTAGTCTGGCCGGCCTGGTGGGCTGCGCCAGCACGTAGGAAGAGGCGGGTGACGCACCGCCGACCGCGACGCCCTCCCCCGTGAGGCTCTCGATCAGCGGCAAGGTCGATGTCATGCTGCCCGTCAACGGTGCCGGTACCGAGATCACCAAACCGTGCACGCCCCCGTCGAACGCCAAGGCGCGGCCGGGCAGGAGGTTCGTGTAACGGACGGCGAAGGTACCGTCCTCGGCACGGGAAAGCTTGCGGATGGCAGAACGCGGGGCAGCGCCATGTTCAAGCAGTGTGCATTCGTCTTATCGTTCAAGGTTTCCGGTGCACCCGAGAACTACAAGCTGATCATCAGCGACTTCGCGCCGATGCAGTACACCCGCGAGGACATCCGCCGCGGACTCTCCTTCTACGAGACGGAACAGGGCACCCTGGCTGCGTACTGACCAGCCGTCTGCTGATGGCTCGGGAGCCGTCCAGGAGCCCTCCAACCGTTACCTGATGTGGCGCATCACAACAGTTGTGCGAGAACCCACTCTTGGCGGGTCCGTGGCGTCCCACGAAGGCGGTGCCGGGGCCTGCCGGGTGACGGCTGGGGCACGGACGGGGCGGCGGCGCCGCCGTACGCCCGGAACACCGCGGCCGAACGCGCCCTGGACCCGGCCCTGC